>NZ_VPCE01000009.1:0-169898 GCF_013418335.1 Acinetobacter sp. YH12145
GATCCATGCACGTGTAGCAGTTCTTAACAGATTTACGGAATTAGGTCGACCACTTACCCAAGTTACGCCTTAAATTTGGCTCAATTAGGGGCGCTTTGCATTTCAAATCTTTGTGCAACAAAGCCGTGCAAGATCGAAATGCCTTAAAAGCTTGCTTACAAGCAGACCGCCGTGTTGATGTGCAAATTCTTGGTATAAAAAAACCTTAAATAAGTATGCGTTCCTTAAGCTAACTAGTGTTTAAGGAACGCTTTATATAAAAAAGATAAAACCTATTTTTTCGGACTTTTAAGCTTGAACGAGTTAAAATGCCTTGAGAATTTTGTGCTACTTTGAAATGAATCATGACTTTCAGCACCACCAGCCTTCGTAAACAACTCCGCAAGCAGCGTCGTAGCCTAAACCTATGGACCCAACGACAAGCTGAACAACAAGTCCTACAGCGTTTAGTCAGACTCAGTCATTTTCAGAGCAGTCAGCATATAGGCGTGTATTTACATGCATTCGGTGAAATTCACACTCAAAAGATCATCCACTACTGTTTTGCGCATCAAAAACACGTGTATTTACCCATGATTTGCAACATGAATCAGCAACTGGTTTGGGTTGAAATCTCACGTCATCAATACATCAACAAACGTTTTTCTCATCACCCACTCGGTATGAAAGAACCGATGGCAAGTCGTGGGAAGCATATTTCTCATCTTGACCTTTTAATCATGCCCTTACTCGCTTGCGACAAGTACGGCACACGTATTGGTATGGGGGGTGGCTTCTACGATAAAACATTAGCAACAGCCCACTCTACCCCCTACCGTTTAGGACTTGGTCATGATTTTCAACTCATTCAAGACCCCTTGGTCCGAGAGGCATGGGATCAACCGCTAGATGGCTTTATTAGCCCATCTCAAACTTTAAGATTCAAACGTTAATTTGATATTTTTGACACTGAGTTACACTTAAAAATCACATATTTAGTCATTTTTTACACATTTTAATTGGCATGACCCTTGTAATTTAAAAAATACACATCACTATAAAAAACATGGCAACACCGTTGTCACTCATTAGGAGTGCCCATGTCTGAGATTATTATGAATGAAGAAAGCTTGGAAACTACAATTCCGAGCGTATTACCGCTCTTAGCGCTACGAGATGTGGTTGTATATCCTCACATGCAAATTGCACTGTTTGTGGGTCGTGAAAAGTCGATCAATGCAGTCAATGTCGCACGTGACAGTGACAATCTTGTATTCGTAATTGCACAAAAAGATTCGCTTACAGAAGAAATTGATCACGACAATTTATATCAATACGGTACTGTCGCGAAGATTGTGCAAGTTGTGAATCATGAGAATGATGAAAACTGTATAAAAGTACTGATTGAAGGCTTATATCGTGCCAAGTTAGAAAAAATTATCGATACCGATGATTACCTGACTGCCGAGCATTCATTAAGCCCAATGACGGTTTCTGTTGACTCAGAAACTCAGAATAACCGTGTGGAAGAATTACGCACCTTATTTGCTCAATATGCAGAAGCAAAATTGCGTAACGCACGTGAATTGATTGCAGCAGCCAATAAAATTGATGATTTGCTGCAATTATTATTCTTCGTAGCAACACGCGTGCCTTTGAATATTGATGTAAAACAAAAGTTCTTAGAGCATGATGAATTTGAAGCACATTTAGCTGAGCTGATGACGTATTTATTACAACAGTCAGAAGAACAGCAAATTGAGCAAACCTTACATGATTCTGTAAAACGCCAAATGGAAAAGAATCAGCGTGAATACTTCTTAAATGAAAAAATGAAGGTCATTCAACGCGAACTTTCTGACATGAATGGCGGTGCTGAAGATGACGTTGCAGAAATTGAAAAACGTCTAGCTGAAGCCGATTTACCTGAACATGTACGCAAGAAAGCTGAAAATGAGTTCCGTAAGCTAAAAGCAATGCAACCTGCTTCGAGCGAAGCTGCTGTCGTGCGTAACTATCTAGAAGTTATTTTAGATACGCCTTGGAACAAAGCCAGCAAAGTCAGCATTAACCTTGCGAAAGCTCAAGATATTCTTGATGCCGATCACTATGGTTTAGACGACGTGAAAGACCGCATCGTGGAATACCTTGCTGTTCAATCACGTGTGAAAAAGCTTCGTGGCCCAATCCTGTGCTTAGTTGGTCCTCCAGGTGTAGGTAAAACTTCACTCGGTGAATCTGTTGCCAAAGCAACTGGCCGTGAATTTGTCCGTATGGCGCTTGGCGGCGTGCGTGATGAAGCTGAAATCCGTGGTCACCGTCGTACTTATATTGGTGCGATGCCAGGTAAAATTGTGCAGTCTTTGACAAAAGTTGGCGTAAAGAACCCACTGTTCTTACTCGATGAAATTGACAAAATGGCGCAAGACTACCGTGGCGACCCTGCTTCAGCATTGCTTGAAGTCCTAGATCCATCACAAAACAGCAAGTTCAATGATCACTACTTAGATCTTGATCTAGACCTTTCTGAAGTGATGTTCATCTGTACTGCAAACAGCATGAATATTCCAGAAGCTTTGCTTGACCGTATGGAAGTGATTCGTCTACCGGGTTACACCGAAGATGAAAAAGTGAATATTGCTGAACGTTACCTTGTTCCAAAAGCCATCAAGAATAATGGTCTGCGTGCAAAGGAATTAACCGTTCACGAAGAAGCCATTCGCGATATCGTACAACGTTATACACGTGAAGCCGGTGTCCGTAGCTTAGAACGTGAAGTGTCGAAAATTGCACGTAAAGTGGTAAAAGAAGCAGTGAGCAAGAAAGCGAAAAATCTTCAAATTGAAGTGAATTCGAAAAATCTTCCTGACTACTTAGGACCACACAAATTCGACTTCGGTATGGCCGAAGAAGAAGCTGAAGTGGGTCGTGTAAATGGCTTGGCATGGACATCTGTTGGTGGTGAACTGCTAACGATTGAAGTTGCAGCAGTAAAAGGTAAAGGCAAGTTCATTACCACCGGTTCTCTTGGCGATGTCATGAAAGAATCGATCACAGCAGCGATGACCGTTGTACGTACCCGTGCAGATGAACTAGGTATTGAAGCGATCCGCTTTGAAGAAACTGATGTGCATGTGCATTTACCAGAAGGCGCAACACCGAAAGATGGTCCATCTGCTGGTTTGGCCCTAACTACCGCACTTGTTTCAGCGTTTACAGGCATTGCGATTCGTCCAGATATTGCGATGACCGGTGAAACCAGTCTTGGTGGCCGTGCAATGCGCATTGGTGGTTTAAAAGAGAAACTTCTCGCTGCTCACCGTGGTGGCATCAAGCTTGTCTTTATCCCACAAGATAACGTTCGTGACTTGACTGAGATTCCAGACAATGTCAAAGAAGGTCTAGAAATTAAACCAGTGAAATCGATTGATGAGATTTTACCTCTAGCCTTGGTTGATATGCCTAAACCTCTTGCAAAGACACCGATTGTCAAAGCAACTGAAGGTGGCAAAGCTGCTCGTCACTAAGCGCTAGCAACTCGCAATAAAAGAAAAAAGCCCTGTTTCGACAGGGCTTTTTTATATCCATTATTTCATACTAAATATTCGAAACTTTTCATTCAAATTCTTCACAACCACCAGATTCAAGACAACAGCTACAACTTTTGACTGGATAACTATTTCTAATTCGACATCAAGATCAATAATAGCCAATTAGAAAGTCTTACAAAATTTGAATGCTATTACTTGAAATATCGCCCTCTATCCCACATATATAGTAGAGAGATATACGCGCTGTATGTTTCTTTATTGGTTCCAATCACGTGTAAAAGCGTGATGATCATTGGAACAAGATGGTCATCTACATCTCCAGGTAGATGACCTTTTATCGCAGTCCACAGGCTTTCGGGGCTGCGTTTTTTATGTCATGTTTTTAAAGACATGCTATTTCAAATTTAAAATGGTTTTCACTAAACCATCGATCACTTGAGCCATTTTGTCTAAGTTTAATTTATCCAAGGTATCTTGCTCGGTGTGATAGTGCTTATTACGATAAAATGCCGTATCAGTGATCATCATCGCTGGCATATCAAATTGCCAATAATTCATATGGTCTGAAAAATCCACACCCTGAATAAATGAAGGTGAAATCAAGCGTTCACATTGCAACTGCTTCAATGACTCCATCGCCGCACAATACGATGAGGTTAAGTCACGAGACTGAATATTCCCCACCGATGCAATAAAATTCGTATGAGATGGATAAATCCATTTCAGTCCAACTGGATAATCTTGAGTGACTTTGGGATCAAAATAACCAATCATTTCCAGAATATATACACCTGAAATTTTATCATTTTCCTTTGCTACCGATTTTGCGTGAATAAAACTGCCCATCGACTCTGTTCTAAAATATGGCGGTTCTTCGAGGGTATAAAATACAAACTCAATATTTTGTTTTAAACGCGCTTTTTCAGCCGAAAGAATCCGAGCAGCTTCGAGTACACCTGCAACGCCAGAAGCATTATCATCGGCGCCATGCTGCTCCTCAAATACATCGTAGTGCGCACCAACGATCACTCGGTTGCTATGCCCTGCATTTAAGGGACAGACCACATTACGGTATGGCTGGCTGTTTACGGTATAGGTTTGAAAACGACAATTCACACCAAATAAACGCATCTGCTCACGAATCCAAGCAGACACCCGGTTTAACTCTTGAATGTTCTTATAGTTACGATATTCAGCTTCATTACCAATAATTTGTTCTAAATAGACTTTTAAATTATCTGGTTCAGCGGTTCTAATATTGTTGGCATACGCCGCAAATGAACACCATGCAAAAATTGAAAGCATTGCTGCTTGCTTGAGCAAAAATAATTTACCGTCCTGCCATGTTTTTTTCATTGTTATTATTCCAATTTTCATCTTTGATCAAATCTGTTTATGCTGCGTATTTAAACAGCAAGCAGAACACGATTTCAATTGCAAATTGTGTCTGAACATACAAAGCTCAAGCGAACCGTTATAATGCTCTTTTGTATACTTTCAGGCGCTGTATGAAAATTCGTATTCTGACAATCGGTCAAAAAATGCCAGCATGGGTTCTGACGGGTTTTGAAGATTATTTCAAACGTATTCAGCCATTTGTTCAAACGCAAATCATTGAATTACCTATGGCTAAACGTGGCAAGAACGACTCAGAAGCCGACATTTTAAAATACCGTCAAATTGAAGGTGACAGCATTTTAAATGCCATGAAATCGAATGAAGTGCTAATCGCCTTAGAAGTCGGTGGTCGTGAGTTCAGTACGGAAAAACTAGCTGAAACCATGAAAGGCTGGATGCTTGAAGGCAATGATGTGGTTTTAGCCATTGGTGGGCCAGATGGACATTCTGAAGCAGTACGTAAAGCTGCAGCGTGGCATTGGTCTTTGTCTAAACTGACTTTGCCGCATCCTATGGTTCGTGTCATGCTCATCGAACAGCTATACCGTGCAATGAGTATTAACCATAATCACCCTTACCATCGTGCGGGTTAATCCGAACTGACTCCAGTATCTACAGCAAGTACAGCGTTGCAACAATGAAACAAACCGTTGAAATTATCCGAATTGTTACGCTGAATAATTTAGTGCATGATCATCATATTCCTTTAAACAACCAACGGCGACCGCGATGAATTTACAAACACTTCCAGGTTTATTTATTTCCCATGGCTCACCTATGCTTGCCATCAATCCTGAGCAAGTCGGTCCTGCGTTGGAACGTTTAAGCCTGAATCTTCCAAAGCCGGAAGCCATTATTATTATGTCCGCGCATTGGGAAAGTAACGCACTAGAAGTAAGTACCAGTGCCCGTCCTGAAACTTGGCATGACTTCCGTGGCTTCCCTGCGGAACTTTATGATATCCGCTATCCTGCACCGGGTAACCCAGAGCTTGCTGAAGAAATCCTTCATTTGCTTGCCAATACAGGATTATCTGCACATGCCAACAGCACCCGTCCACGCGATCATGGCGTTTGGATGCCGTTATTGCATATGTATCCTGATGCCGACATTCCTGTAATTGAAATATCACTGCCGATGACCATGTCTGCGCAAGAGATCTATAAAATTGGACAAACGCTTGCACCTTTACGTGACAAGCAAATCCTGTTGATTGGATCGGGCAGTATTACTCATAACTTACGTGAATTGGCTTGGGATGGACGTGCAGCAGCCGTGCCTGAATGGGCGTCTACATTCCGTAATTTTGTGGTCAATAAGCTCACTCATCAAGATTTTGATGCAGTTCTCGATTGGCAAAATATCCCATTTGTGCAACGCAACCACCCAACGATAGAACACTTTGCACCCATCTTCTTTGCGATGGGTACAGGCCTCCGTTTCTCTATCGTTCACAGTAGCTTTAGTATGGGTTCGCTCGGTATGGATATTTATCGTTTTGATTAAGCGTGAATAAACTTGATAGCTCGACTTATTCATAATTTATATTAATAAGTTAACAAATTATTATTTATGGATACATTTTGCTACTTATTTGAGCTGAATGTATTCATATTTTTTTAAAATGAATGGGTTATGCTACAGGCTGAAATTCACTTAGAACAGTTAGCGTAATGAAATTAAAATATTTAGCGATCGCCCTCTTCCCTTTAGCCCTTGCAGCATGTCAATCAAGCGATATCCAAAAAGCTGGAGATTTAGCCGTGAGCGTATTACAACAACAAAATGCTGATAAAACTTTAGCTTCATACCAATGGAGCACCACCACTGAAAATGCACCAAAGCCTTTGGTTTTAAATTTTCTAGAAAATGGCACTTTGGGTATTTCAACCAGTTGTAACAGCATGTCAACCCAATGGAAAGTGGAACACAATACGCTTGTAACAGGCAACATTGCATCTACCATGATGGCGTGTCCTGATAATGCGATGAAACAAGAAGGACTTGCATCTTCACTCTTTAGTGACCGTAAAGCACCTTTTGTTTTAAATACCACAGATCCACAAAATCCAACTTTAACCATTATCTCTGCAACAGGTGAAAAACTGGTTTTCACTGGAAAATTAACACCTGAAACTCAGTACAACTCGCAAGGCGAAACGATTTTCCTTGAAATCAGCCCTGAAACTAAACAATGTACAGGTGTTGCTCCACAAACTTGTTTGCAAGTACGTGAAGTGAAGTACGATGAAAAAGGCTTAAAAACACAAGTTGATAAAGACTGGACTTTATTTTACGATCAAATTGAAGGCTTTAAGCACACTCCTACAGAACGCCAAATTATTCGCGTAAAACGTTTTGAACGTAAAAACCCTGCTGCTGATCAATCAAAATATGCCTATATTTTTGATATGTCAGTCGAACGTGAAGCTGTAAAAGGTACCTTGTAAGTTACAGCCTATAAAAAACCGAGGTCATCGCCTCGGTTTTTTTATATCTACACAACCGCAAACGCTGATCAGCCGTGCAAAGTTTTCAAATCACGATGTACTGTTCAGCCAATGCTTTAGCGATGTCAAACTAAGGCTACTATAAAAGCAAAATACCTTGCCTGAATTCATCCTGACGAATCGCAATCAACAGTCGTATATTTTAAAGGCATACAGCGAATTACTGATTTACATGATTTTGAAGCAGAACAATTAACTCAAAAGAATCGGGTCTCGTAGAAAATAAGGCTTTACCCGCCCAAATAACTCTCAAATTAACGATGGCAGTATGACATTCTTAGTGGCTGTAATTACATTGGCCACAATTATGATGTAGAAAAGCATATTTTGCGTTTTATAGGAGATGTAGGGAGTACACTGAAGTTCAGCACACAGTTACATCGGTCAAGGCTTCATTTTTAAACGTTTGCTCGACCAACCCTTAAATTTTCACTTCAGTGTTATGGATAGCGAAATCCAACTTACCCTGATGAGCACTAATTAACAATCCAATATATTCCAAACCATTAAGCCATAAAAAAACCGAGGCTTGAGCCTCGGTTTTCAGTTCAACTTACGGAGAACTTAGTAAACGCCTTGAGCAAGCATTGCGTCAGCAACTTTTACGAAACCTGCAATGTTCGCACCGTTTACATAGTTCACAGTACCATCTTCTTCAGTACCGTATTTCACGCAGTTGCGGTGAATTTCTTTCATGATCGCGTGTAGACGCTCGTCAACTTCTTCGAAAGTCCAACCCAAACGAATTGCGTTTTGAGACATTTCAAGACCAGAAGTTGCAACACCACCTGCATTTGAAGCTTTACCTGGTGCATAAAGAATTTTCGCTTCAACGAATTTCTCAACTGCAGCCAAAGTAGATGGCATGTTTGCGCCTTCAGCAACACAGATTACGCCATTAGCAAGAAGAGCTTCAGCATCAGCTTCATCTAATTCATTTTGAGTTGCACATGGCAGCGCGATATCACATTTGATTGACCAAGGGCGTTGACCTTCTAAATATTCAAAACCGTGCTTAGATGCAAATTCAGAAATACGGCCACGCTTAACGTTTTTCAATTCCATTACTTCAGCAAGAAGTTCAGTTGTGAAACCGTCTTTTACGTATACAGTACCTGCTGAGTCTGAAAGTGAAACCACTTTCGCACCCAAGTACATTGCTTTTTCAGCAGCGTATTGTGCAACGTTACCAGAACCCGAAATCGTTACAACTTTATCTTTAAAGCTGTCGCCACGAGTTTTTAGCATTTCCTCAGCGAAATATACAGTACCGTAACCAGTTGCTTCAGGACGTGCAAGTGAACCACCGAAAGTTAAACCTTTACCAGTGAACACACATGCTGTGTCGTTGCTTAATTTTTTCATCATACCAGCCATGTAGCCCACTTCACGGCCACCTACACCGATGTCGCCCGCAGGAATGTCAGTGTTAGAACCAAGATGACGGTATAATTCGATCATTAATGCTTGACAGAAACGCATAATTTCGCCTTCAGATTTACCTTTAGGGTCAAAATCTGAACCACCTTTACCACCACCCATAGGAAGTGTAGTTAAGGCATTTTTGAAAGTTTGTTCAAAACCTAAGAATTTAAGAATTGAAAGGTTCACTGATGGGTGGAAACGCATACCACCTTTGAATGGACCAATTGCTGAGTTGTATTGAACACGGAAAGCACGGTTAACTTGAGTTTGACCTTTGTCATCTACCCATGAAACACGGAACTGAATTGCACGCTCAGGCTCAACAAGACGTTCTAGCAAACCGTAGTCAGCATATTGTGGGTTCTTTTCGATGAATGGCCAAAGGCTCGTCATCACTTCTTCAACAGCTTGAAGAAATTCAGGTTGATGTTCATCACGTGTTTTAACGTAGTCTAGGAAGTCGTTAAGGCTGTTATATTTCAACACTTAATCCTCAGCAGATGTATGGATCAAAATTGATCACAATTTTGATCAAAGATATATTTTGGCGCAAAATATTAAATATCTTTTGTAACTAATCAGCAATAGTTTTTTTAAAAAATCTTTAAATTCTTTAAAGAACAGCGATTTAAATTGATTAATCAGATATTTTAGTTATAAATACTATTACTTTTAGGAATATTTTAATGAATTATTTTGCTCATTTATGATGCATCTATAGACCCATTTTTGCGCACAGCAATTCATACTGAAACATGCTAGAATTCAACGTCCTCTTTGGTTTTTCACTGCCTTCATTTGTACTCGCGACTACCCATGACTTCTGAAATTTCCCTCATCCAACAAATAGATGCCCTATTGCCACAAACTCAATGTGGACTTTGTGGACACCGAGACGGCTGCTTACCCTATGCCAAAGCCATCAGTGAAGGAGAAGAAGCCAATAAATGTATACCCGGTGGTCAACCTGTGGCAGATTCACTAGCAGCGTTATTAAATCGTCCACACTTAACAGCAGAAGCCAGCGTTTGGCCAATCCAAAGTGATGGACGCCCGCAACGGGTTAAAGCTGTGATTCGTGAAGATGAATGTATTGGTTGTACCAAATGTATCAGTGCCTGCCCTGTTGATGCCATTATTGGCTCAGGCAAATTGATGCATACCGTCTTGATGGATTTATGTACGGGTTGCGAACTCTGCATTCCACCTTGCCCAGTGGATTGTATCGACCTTGTCGAAGAGCTTGATCAAGTGCCATCTGAAGCCGTTCGAATCGCAGAACAGAATGATTTACGTCGCCGCTACTATGCACATATTCAACGTGAGGAAAAGCGCCGAATTCATCGTAAAGGCCCAGTCGTACGTGCTGAAATTGACACGGAACTTTTTGCCCAATTTTCGACCCAGACAGACTCGGTACCGGTCATTGAAGTCGTGGAAAAACCTGCTACGCCAGTCGTTCAACTCGATGCAAAAACCACCATTGAACTTGCTAAAATTCGAACACAAATCAAAAAGTTAGAAAAACAACTGAGTGTTCGAGACGATGCAAAAAAACGTGAGTTACTCCATACGCTAACGCTACAACTAACACAACTGCAAGGGGCTTAATCATGGCTGTTAAAAACATGACTAAGAAGCAAATTCAAACTTTTTTTGAACGCTTACGTGAGCAACGCCCCAACCCGAAAACTGAACTCAATTATAGTAGTCCATTTGAACTTTTAGTGGCTGTTACCCTATCTGCTCAGGCCACAGATGTCAGTGTCAACAAAGCCACAGATAAACTTTTTCCAGTAGCAAATACTCCTGAAGCTATTTATGCGTTAGGTGTTGACGGACTAAAGGAATATATCAAGACCATTGGCCTGTATAACTCAAAAGCGGAAAATGTCATTAAAGCCTGCAAGATGCTCATTGAGAAGCATAACAGTATCGTTCCGAATAATCGTGCAGATTTGGAAGCCTTACCCGGTGTCGGTCGTAAAACTGCAAATGTGGTGCTGAATACTGCTTTTGGTCAACCAACCATGGCCGTTGATACGCATATTTTTCGTTTAGGTAATCGTACAGGATTGGCTGTCGGCAAAAATGTTTTGGAAGTCGAACACCGACTCGTCAAAGTCATCCCCAAAGAGTTTATTGTTGATTCACATCATTGGTTGATTTTGCATGGGCGTTATACCTGTATTGCCCGCAAACCCAAATGTAATGAATGCATCGTGTCTGATGTATGTAATTGGCCCGACCGTTTTGACTTTGGCGCATTAAGACCGATTAAAACCACCCAAATTGAAGATTAATCTCTTCAATTTCGGGGTAGATGGAATTTGTAAGAATCAATTGATCGAGTTGATGCTTAATTTTTATCTTGTTCTTTTTTTTTATCAAGCTCTTGCTGCAGCTTTGGATGTAAGCGATATTGCTTCGGGCTCAGTTTAGCTTGCTCTGCTTCTTCCACTTGCACTTTACGCAACATTTTAAAGCTGACAAATAATAAGCCCAATAACACCGCTACAGCGATGATGACCATTATAACCAAAGCAAATTTCATAACAGATTCGCCCTAAAAGCCACATAAAAAAAGAGCCCCACTATGCAGTAGGACTCTTTGATTGTCAAAAATTCAAAAAAACTGAATTATTTAGACTGATCTAAAATCGCGAACAAATCAGTTTGAACTTGATCGATTGGACGAAGACCATTTAATTTGTCATAAGTCGGTGCGTTTTCGCCAGAAGCTGCACGACCTTGGTAGAAACCAACCAATTGCTCAGTTTCAGCGTGGTAAGAACCTAAACGCTTACGAATTGTTGCTTCTTGGTCATCCGGACGTTGAACAAGGTCTTCACCAGTTTCGTCATCTTTACCTTCCACTTTTGGTGGGTTGTAAACGGTGTGATATACACGACCAGATGCAGGGTGTTGACGACGACCAGATAAACGTTGAACGATTTCTTCGTCAGGTACATCGATTTCAATTACGTGATCGATGCTGATCCCTTCGTTTTCAAGCGCTTCAGCTTGTGGAATCGTACGCGGGAAACCGTCGAAAATGCAGCCGTTGACACAGTCAGGTTGAGCAATGCGTTCTTTTACAAGACCAATAATAAGCTCATCAGATACAAGGCCGCCATTATCCATGACGCTTTTAGCTTGTAGACCTAATTCAGTACCTTCACGAATCGCAGCACGGAGCATATCACCGGTTGAAATTTGTGGGATATCGTAGCGCTTACAGATCAACTGAGCTTGTGTCCCTTTACCTGCTCCAGGTGGTCCGAGTAATATAATGCGCATAAAAAAACATCCTCATTTTAAACATTGTATATGACGCTATGTAGTGATCTAAACCCAAGATTCAGATCATCTTCCAGCATCTAATTATAAGAAAGCCACAAACAAATGTATTGTACCCGCGATAAAACCGGTTACACCACCCAAGACAATTAAAATCCATTCGTCTTCCTGAAATGCAGGACGTAATAGATTTTGAAATTCTTTCGGTGTTAGCTCACGAATACGGTCTCTAAACATTTGAAAGATTTTCTGTGCACGGCTCGCATTAAACGCAGGGTCGCATACAGGCACCATCGTAATTTCAATTGAGCGATCGATCAAGTCTGTCTTGAGTTTTGCGTACTCTTTTGGACCTAAAGACAACTGTAATGAGGTACGAACCAGTGGAGATTCCATAATTTCATTAATATGACGTTTCACAATGCGACGGGTCTTATCTTTCTTCCCGCCATACATCATTTCGGTCATGATAGATTTTAACGTAATTAGGTCTTCTGTGACTACACTTGCGAATACATCTGAAACTTCTTCTTGGCGTTTCATAAACGCGCCTTGAACATTGTACGTTCCAATACGTGGAATCACAGGTTTAATCCAAGGGAATTTACGATCTTTAGTTAATTCAAACAATTGTAAATACTTAACGGGGTGCGGCTCAATGGGATTAAATACCATCCAGATGGCAATCCAGTTGGTCAAAAAGCCCCAGATTGCTGCCCAAAATGGAACCGTCCAATGCCAAGGTACCACAAACCAAACAACCATTTGGAAGATACCAAAGAACATCCCAATCAAGGCACTGATATGCCAAATAAAGTTGATTTCTTTTTGGCCAACTTTAAGGAACATACGCACCATCAAGAGACGATCCGCTTCCATTTGGCTCACCACCATTTCACGCATATCAACAAGTGACTCTACGTTCATGGTCAGTTCGGTCACGAGTTCTTTTAAGGTATTTGGCAGCTGTTTGTGTGCTTGGGCATAAATACGACGTTTAATCGAATACGGTAGGTTTTCCCAAAGCACCGCATTTCGGTCTAGCATGACTTCATCAATCAAATGTTCAAGCTCAAAGCCAACTTGTTCACCAATGATGCGCGCCATGTCCTCAGGATCCATTGCATCCAAAAACTCACGCAAGGAACCCAATTTAGACAATGTATTATCCGTAATAATGCCAGAAATACGTCCAGCTTTTCTTGGCACAATCCCCTGCCATCCCACGGGTAATGGACCTAAATGGAATCCCCAGAAAGTAATCGGGTAAAACACCATTTTCAGTGCCATCCAAACGTGTGCCCAGGTAACGAATGCGGTAACGGGGATAATACTCAGCACAGCCCAAAAATCGGGACGTTGCAAAAAGGTTTGCCACAATTCGTTAACGTACTCAAGCATGCATAACTTCCATATTTAATTTTATTCAGTGAGTGCGGTTATAAAATAAAGTTGATTATTTTCACTACAAACCAAAACTTAAAGTATATGAGATTTGTAGTCTCGGTTCGGTTTCCACAATCACATTACCTGATTTGTCTTCTAATTTTTCACCCGCACCCAAGCCTACACTAAACGTACTAATACGCTCGGCACTCAACATCACATAAGCAAGATCGATACCACCACCTAAACGCGCTTCATCTTCACCATCTACTTTCTTGGAGTCGATGTGGCCCGCATAAGCTCCGATATAATAACCATTTTTATCTTTGCCAGTGAAATGAACGGGGTAACGAAAGCCGACTTGCCCACCAGGTGTTTTATCATCGTTCAAGAAAACACCAGCTTTTGCATAGGCAATGCCATATGGGTTTACCCACTCACCATTCACGTGAATAATTTTTTGAGTAAAACCTGCTCCAACATTCCATGGTTGATAACCCTTACCTGTTAACTTTGCCTCAGGTAAAAATGAATTGTCATTGGCATGTGCGATGCTTCCGAGCATCATAAATGCAAGCAATGTATATAATTTATTCATTGTTTTCACAAACTTCCTTAGTATTATTTTTTGGAATATTCCTTTTTTATACGTTTCGACTTTAGCAGAATAATATGAACTGTTATACACAAAGCCCCATATTTTTCATGTCTGCAAAGTCAAAATATAGACTGCAATCACAGCAGAGTCGTTTTTATTTATCAAAAAAATGTCAGTTGCGCTAGAATATGCCTCTTCCGTTATTTTAGCTCTCAGTCTTTAAGTCGATCGCGTATGAAGCAGCATTATCCTTTAAAAAATGTCCAGCAAGAAAAGCGGATTTATCGTAATCGCGTGGTGATTTCGATAGGGATTGTCTCCTTCTTTATGCTGTTGCTTGTTGCACGATATGCATATTTGCAAATCAAAAGTTATGAGACCTTTTCGACTGCGGCAGATCAAAACCGAATTCGACTGCAACCGCTTGCACCCTCACGTGGTTATATCTATGACCGTAATGGCGTGTTATTAGCGGATAATTATCCGGTTTTCTCAGCAACCATGAGCCGTGCGGATGTTGAAGACATTGATGATACGGTAGAGCGCCTAACGCCTCTGTTAGAACTGACTGATGAAGACATCGAACGTTTCAAAAGTCGGATTAAAACCTCTAAAAAGACTGAACGCGTTTCGATTAAACTGAATTTAAATGAAAATGATATCGCCCGTTTTAGTGAGGTGAAATATCAATTCCCGGGTGTCAATATAGAGACCCAAATGACTCGCTACTATCCACATGGTGAACTGTTTGCCCATGTGATTGGCTACGTAGGTCGTATTAATGACAAAGAACTAAAAACGATTGATAAAGATTTATACGCTGGCTCTAACCTGATCGGTAAAATTGGTGTTGAAAAATCATACGAAGAACTTTTACATGGTATGCCGGGAAATGAGTCGGTTGAAGCCGATGCCTTTGGTAATGTGTTACGACATCTAGGTCGTAAAGATCCGATTCGTGGTAATGACTTATATTTATCCCTAGATTATGGACTGCAAATGGTCGCTTCAGAGCAGCTTGCAGATCGACGTGGTGCAATTGTTGCGATTGACCCACGTACTGGGGAAATTCTTGCTCTTGTGTCCAGTCCTAGTTTTAACCCCAATTTATTTGTTACTGGCATTAGCAGCAAAGATTATTCTGAACTACGTGATAGCCTCGATCAGCCATTATATAACCGTGCTGTGCAAGGGGCTTATCCACCGGGTTCAACGATTAAGCCAATGTTTGGTCTAGGTGGTATTCATTATGGTCTAGTGGATTGGAGTACAGCCATTTCCGATCCGGGCTATTTCACGCTTCCGGGTGACAGCCATCGTTTCCGTGACCACAAAAAAACTGGTCATGGCTCAGTTAATTTACACAAAGCTCAAGTCATTTCCTGCGATACCTACTTCTATGTCTTGTCCTATCGCATGGGCATTGAAAAAATGAATACTTGGATGCGTCAGTTTGGCTTCGGTGAAAAAACCGGTGTAGATTTACCAAGTGAAAGTACGGGGCTATATCCAAATCCTGAATGGAAGCTCCGCACACGGAAGTCCAACTGGCTTAAAGGTGAAACCATTTCTGTCAGTATTGGTCAAGGTGCATTTACAGCAACACCATTACAACTGGCGATGGCAACTGCCATTACCGCCAATCAAGGCTCTCATGTTACACCTCACGTTTTGCGTGAAAGTAAAGGCGCAAAGGTTCATAAAGTCCATAACGCCCCGAATGGTCGCATTCAATTTAATGGTAAGCCAGAAGATTGGATTAAAATGCGTGATGCCATGATTGATGTGGTTCAAACAGGGACCGGTCGTGGTATTCGTACCCCAATGTATCAAATAGCAGGTAAAACAGGGACTGCACAGGTTAAAAGTATTGCCCAAGGTAAACGCTATAACGAGTCCTTATTGACAGAGCGTCAACTTGACCATGGTTTATTTGTTGGTTTTGCCCCTGCGGAAAAACCTGAAATTGCGATTGCCGTCGTTTGGGAAAATGGTCGTCACGGTGGTTCTGCTGCTCAAATTGCGAAACCGATGTTTGACTACTGGTTATTAACACGTAAAAAGAATCCAATTCGTCCTGCAAGCCATCAAATTAGCGGTGGTCTCATGACTGCGGGTCTAAAACCGAGTGAGTTACCAAGCGGCTCTAATATTTTATCAGCCGATCCAAATGCGAGCCCAACAGCTCAGCAGAACAACAGTGCAACTCAACAATCGAATACTGCAAATACCCCACCTCGTGCTGCCAGTGCAGCCCATGCAACCGATGAGGAATAATTCATGAAAAATCAATTAAGAATCATTGGGGGTGAATGGAAACGCCGTCAACTGCCTTTTGCCAGTATTGATGGTTTACGCCCTACACCTGACCGTGTGCGCGAGACATTATTTAACTGGCTCATGTGGGATGTTCAAAATGCCAAAGTTCTCGACCTTTGTACAGGTTCAGGTGCTTTGTCATTTGAAGCACTCTCACGTGGTGCAGCAGAAGCTGTTTTAATTGAACCTGATCGCACCCAAGCGAAATTTCTCATGGACAATTTAGAACTTTTAAGAGTGAGCAAACAACGTGTGCAACTCAAAAACATGACGGCACAACAAGCCATTCCTAACTTGAAAGACCAATTTGATCTGATTTTCTTAGATCCCCCTTATAGTCTTGATTTATGGCAAGAACTTGCTGAGTTGGTCGATCCGTACATTTCAGACAATGGTTTAATTTATATCGAAGCTGATCGTGATCTTGCTCAGTTAAAACTCCCGAGCAGTTGGCAGCAAATTAAACAAACCAAAGCTGGAACGGTGCGTGCAGGCTTATATAAAAAGGCTTAATGTAGATGCACATAAAAAAGGACGCCAATGCGTCCTTTTTTATTACTTGAAAATCATTAAACCTGTGGTCGAAGTGGACGCTGGCTGTTAAATCCACCTGTGGTTTTAGCTTTATCCACGGGCGTCACTTTTAGACGTTGTTGCTGTGGTTTTTGCTGCTGGGGCTTGCTTGTATTGGGTTTAGCCGAAGTCTGAGGCTTTGAGCTTGGACGCTGCACATTTGACGGATGCTGAGATGAAGAATTGTGTACATTCGGTTTATGCGCATTTGGTTTATATATATTGTCTGGACGGTTATTCGAATTCGGTCGTGGTGAGTTTGGTCGATGTTGCGGGCTATTCATTCGACCATATGAGCGGTCATACCGTTGACTTGAGTCATAGCTCTGTCCGTATGAACCACCATATTGACCTGAATAACCATATTGATTTGCATAGCCATATTGATTCGAATGGTATCGGCCATCATCAAATGGCGCCACGACACACCCTGTAAATGTAATTGCAACCACAGATAGCAAAGCAACTTGTTTAAGCATGTGTAGCACTCCTCTTTGATGAAGGGCATTTTCACTTATCGAAATGAATTCAATCTGAAGTCTGTGTACATCTGCTGTATTTAAACATTCATGGTTTGAGGTCCAATTTTTCCACATTTGCTCAGACAGCCACATTTATAACGAAAAATTAACTACAATATCGCCACGTATTTCAAAGCTGTAATTTAATGACTTGGCTGATTTTTATTCTTGGTGCCATCTTTGCGGGATTCGTACAAGGATTAACAGGGTTTGCATTCGCCCTTATCGCAATGTCATTTTGGGTTTGGATACTCCCCCCTCAAATAGCCGCACCCTTGGTGGTCTGCGCTTCAGTTTATAGCCACTTCATTTCATTATCATCAGAACGTAAAAGCATTCCGATCAATAAAAAAATCATTTATCCCTATTTAATTGCAGGAATTTTAGGTGTACCGCTCGGTACCTATTTATTAGACAGCATTAATCCAGATACATTTAAATTGGTTTTGGGCGCTTTTTTAATGTTTTGGTGCCCAATTTTATTTTTTAATCCGAAATTTTCATTCATCCAAAAATCAGGGAAATGGGCGGATTCTAGTATTGGATATATTGCTGGAATCTTGGGTGGTCTTGGAGGCTTTTGTGGTGCATTACCCTCTGCATGGCTCATGCTGAAAAATACACCCAAAGCAGAACAACGCTATATTTTGCGACATTTCAATTTAGCCATTCAGCTCGTCACACTCATTAGCTATCTGTTACAAGGGATCATCCATCGTGAACATCTACCCTATTTAGCCGTGCTTTTGGTGATTATGGCTTTTCCAGTGATTTTTGGTGCCAAACTTTTTTATCGCATTTCAGAACGCCAATTTAAACATATTGTATTAGGGCTATTATTTTCTTCAGGCTGCTTCTTGGTGACGATGAGTATCTTAACCTGATGACTCCAAACCTAAAGATATTTGTCCAAATTGTTCTAACAAAAAGCCTTTTCAGTTAGACATTCACATCTTGTAACAATGACACAGTTCACATTTAAATAAAAATTAGCCAAATAGTAAAAAAGTGATTAATTTTTTTGTCGAAAATTAATAGAATATTGCACCTCATAATTTTGCTTAAAATAAAACCATGAAAAAGTTCATCCTGCTTGCAGGTGTGACTCTGCTTAGCGGCTGTATGTTTGGCACGTCCAGCGAAATTAAAAAAGCTGAAAAACTACTCTCCCATTTTCAATGCAATAATATTGAAAGTTCACATATGACTCATAGCTCGATTACAACTTTCCATGAAGAAAAACTAGCATCAAGCAAACAAAAAGTCGTGTCTTATATCGATAGCTATAAGCAAGGCGAAAAGTTATTTCGTATTCCGCTCATCGATGTGGTTGACCAGCAATACATTATTTATAAGGCGGCATGTCAAAATCTGGGCGGTATTCATCCCGACTTTAATGATTAAAATCAATATAAAAATCTAAACAGAAGAATCTAAACATAAAAAAGGACAGCCGATGCTGTCCTTTTTTATTGGTTTGTTGGATTAGTGATAGCGTGTATCGACACTGAATTTTTCAGGAAATTTGGCATGAATTTGCGCGTAAAAATCCATGATTTCAGCCATATCTTTTTCATAATCGCCTGTAGGATAAACAATTTTACCCACACCCGTTTTTTTCTGCGCATAGTCCATATAAGCTAAAGCAATCGGTACACCTGCTTGCATAGCAACATGATAAAAACCGGTTTTCCACTTCTCTTGTTTAGCGCGTGTCCCTTCAGGCGTTACCAACATGACTAATTTCGGATGATGCTTAAATAAGTCAGCCATCAGCTCAACCATACTTTGACGTGCTTCACCATCTTGTTTTGGACGACGATTAATACCAATTCCGCCCATAGCACGTACAAAAGGCCCAAACGGGAATTTCATATAACTGTCTTTAATCGTGATACGAACATTTACCCCTAAAGCTTTCAGGGCAAGGCGTGCATAAAGTGCATCCCAATTACTGGTATGTGGCGCTGCAATCATGACACATTGGTCAATATTTAAATCCCAATGGTTATCAATTTGCCACCCCATTAAGTTCAGACTTTTTTCCGCTGTTTTTTCAAACACAATTTGCACCGACAGTTTTTTCTATGCCGCAGAGTTTAACAACGCAAAATAATTATAAAAGCCTATATTGTTCAGTTATTCACCAATTAATATATAAATGTCCTTTAGCGTTCATTTTTAGGTAAGTCACCAATATTTCACTATTTACGAATTTTTAAAAATCAAATGTCTGTTTTGATGTATTAACCAAACACAAATTGTTAACAAGAATAGGCTATTTTTCTTGAGCAATAAAAGCCACGCTTAGCATTATATTGGGTACGTACGGTGTATAAATCTCATGAAAAAACTAATCCTCGCTCTCTGTATGGTCAGTGCAACCTTAACGGCATGTTCAAAAACCAGCAATGAATCTGAAACTGCGACACCACCAGATAATAATGTCATTGCCAATACAGACGCAGCCTCAGAAAGTCCGATTGCCACAGGTGATAACACCGAAAATGCACTTGATTGGGCAGGTGAGTATAAAGGGATTCTACCTTGCCATGATTGCAAAGGGATTGAAACTGAACTTGAACTCAAACTTGATAAGAGCTATGAACTCAGCCAAGAGTTTTTAGGTAAACCTGCGAACACTGAAAATAAAGTGAAAGGCAGTTTTAAGTTCTTGCCAGATCAACCTGGAATGATTCAACTTGATGCCGAGGGCGACAATCGAATTTACTTTGTAGGTGAAAACTTTATTGAGCTTCGTGGTGATAAAGGTGAAAAACTAGAAATGCCTGAAGTAAATCTTAAACTCACCAAAAAGCTTGATTAGTGTTTTATTTTAACTAGGATTGTTATAAAAAAATCCCCGCAAGTAGCGGGGATTTTTTAGATCGGATGATCAGTATGAATTACATCATACCGCCCATACCACCCATACCGCCCATATCAGGCATAGCAGGTTTGTCTTCTGGGATTTCAGTAATCATACATTCAGTTGTAAGCATTAAGCCCGCAACAGATGCAGCATGCTCAAGCGCAGAACGTGTTACTTTAGCTGGGTCAAGAATACCCATTTCTAACATATCGCCATACTCTGAAGTCGCAGCGTTATAACCGAAGTTACCTTCACCGTTTTTCACAGCATTGATTACAACTGATGGCTCATCACCAGAGTTTGCAACGATTTGACGAAGCGGTGCTTCAATTGCACGACGTAAAATGTTGATACCAACATTTTGGTCATCATTAGCACCAGACACACCTTCAAGTGCTTTTGCAGCACGTACAAGTGCAACACCACCACCTGCTACAACACCTTCTTCAACTGCAGCACGAGTTGCATGAAGTGCATCGTCAACGCGATCTTTCTTCTCTTTCATTTCAACTTCAGTTGCAGCGCCGATTTTGATTACAGCAACACCGCCTGCCAATTTAGCAACGCGTTCTTGAAGTTTTTCTTTGTCGTATTCTGAAGTTGATTCTTCAATTTGAGCACGAATTTGAGTTACACGTTCAGCAATTTGCTCTGCAACACCTGCACCATCAACAATTACTGTATTTTCTTTAGAAACAGTAACTTTATGCGCTGTACCTAAGTGCTCAAGTGTAGTTTGGTCTAAAGACATACCAATCTCTTCAGAAACTACAGTCGCGCCAGTTAAAATCGCGATGTCTTGAAGCATCGCTTTACGACGATCACCAAAACCAGGTGCTTTAACAGCACAAACTTTGATAATGCCACGCATGTTGTTTACAACAAGAGTTGCAAGTGCTTCACCTTCAACATCTTCAGCAATGATAAGAAGCGGTTTACCTGTTTTAGCAACAGCTTCAAGTACAGCAATTAATTCGCGGATGTTGCTGATTTTTTTATCAACAAGAAGAATGTATGGGTTTTCAAGTTCAGCTGTTAGTGTATCTTGCTTGTTTGCAAAGTACGGGCTGATGTAACCACGGTCAAACTGCATACCCTCTACAACATCTAGAGAATCTTCAAAGCCTGAACCCTCTTCAACTGTAATTACACCCTCTTTACCAACTTTTTCCATTGCTTGAGAAATAAGTTTACCAACAGTGGTGTCAGAGTTCGCAGAAATAGAACCTACTTGTTCAATCGCTTTAGAGTCAGATGCAGGTTTTGCAGTCGCTTTAATTTCAGCAACTACAGCTTTAACCGCGATGTCGATACCGCGTTTAAGATCCATTGGGTTCATACCCGCAGTTACTGATTTAATCCCTTCATTAAGGATTGCTTGTGCAAGAACAGTTGCAGTTGTTGTACCGTCACCCGCAATATCGTTGGTTTTTGAAGACACTTCACGAACTAGCTGAGCGCCCATGTTTTCAAACTTGTCTTTTAACGTGATTTCTTTAGCAACAGAAACACCATCTTTAGTGATGTGCGGCGCACCGAAAGAACGGTCGATGACAACGTTACGGCCTTTAGGACCTAAAGTCACTTTTACAGCATCTGCAAGTACATTTACACCCGCGATCATTTTTGAACGCGCTGAATCACCAAATTTTACGTCTTTAGCTGACATGTCTAACTCCGAATCTTTTTAAAATTTTTAACAATTTATGATGAATAAAAGGGTCTAAATGCGTGTACGAAACTTAAGCTTCAAGTACCGCTAAGATGTCAGACTCTTTCATAATAAGAAGCTCTTCGCCTGCTACTTTTACTTTTGTACCGGCATAAGTGCCAAACAATACGTTGTCACCAACTTTAACGTCTAATGCACGTACGCCATTGTCAGTTACTTTGCCATTACCTACAGCGATTACTTCGCCTTGAGCAGGTTGTTCAGCTGCTGAAGTACTTAAAATAAGACCACCAGCAGTTTTAGTTTCCTTTTCAACACGGCGAATCACAACGTTGTCATGCAAAGGACGAATATTGCTCATAGTTAACTCCAGACTAAGTCTATTTACTAGATAAAAGACGATGACATTTTGATTTCCGTAAGCCATCGACAAAAAATAATTTAGATGACACTTTTGTGGGGATGGAAAAAAACCCTTCAAGGGCAAAATTTAATTTTTTTCATTTTTTTGTATTTTTTTTCTTCAAAATTTAAATTTAAAGGATTAAAGCTCATCCAAAATATGAGTACTAAGATTTTCTTCGAATATTTTTAACTTTGAATGATAAAAATAATGCTGCACATTCATCTGCTCATCAATGACATTAAAACTGTTGGCAAGGTTATCGTGTAGGCGATATGACGTTGCAGTTCCAGCATGAATATCCCAAACTGGATGCGCAGCACCTAAAGCATAAATCTGATTGAGGTCATAGCTGGCTGGAACATGTAAATGTCCATGCAATAAACCATTTAAACCGTGTTGACTCCACTGTTCGAGTGCCAAACGCCCTTGAACAGGACAATCTTTCACACCATGCGGGTCATTGGGCGGCGTATAAAAAGGTTGATGCGCTATGATTAATTTCACTTTATTGGGCGGCGCATGTTTAAGTAATTCCTCGACATGATGTATTTGCTCGAGCGATACATGCCCTCGCGTATGGTAACGACGGCGAATACTATTGATCCCAATTAAATAAAAATGCTCGGTTTCCAGTACATTTTCCATGGCACCAAAAAAAAGTTGATAACGTGCAAAAGGGCTAAAAACACGGTTCCATAAATGATATAGCGGAATATCATGATTCCCCGGCACAACGATATATGGCAAATTTAAGCTTTCTAAAAATTGCTTACATGCATAAAACTGGCGATAGCGCGCACGTTGGGTCAAGTCTCCACTGGCAACCACGGCCTCGATACGCTGTTCATGACAAAATTGCTGAATAGCACGTATACACTCTGGCTTTTCAGTGCCAAAATGCAAATCAGACAGATGCAGTATCATGTGGCACCCGTATCTTTAAGGCTTGTTTTTGCACTCGAATTTTAAGCGGCGGTTTCATTTCTACAATCTCACCATCCACAGCAACGGTCATTTTTTTTCGTTGGGTATGTATCGTGACTTCATCAGCGGCAAAACTATACACATCTGGCGCATTGTCGATATTGCCACGGATCAATTGCCATAAAATTTTAAATAACGTTTTCTTATCACTTTTTGCGACCACCACACCTGCAACTTTACCTGCCTCTGCATCCTTAGCAATTTGCAAGTTTAAATCGGCCAATTGCAATTGATTATTGCCAAAAAAGATCAAGGGCGTTTTGACTGGATAAATATGATGATCCACTTCTATTTCCAATTTCAGCTCTTTACGATCTCGAATCAGCACATCCAAACCTGAGGTATAAGCATGCAATGGGAAACGCCCAAACTTTTGATTATAAAATTCTCTTTTTTGTATAAATAAAGGATACAAGCCCAAACTGGCATTGTTTAAATAGATATGTTCATTGATTTGCGCCACGTGCACCTGTCGATTATTGCCTGTCGCAATCACCTGTGCCGCTTGAATTAAATCGAGAGGAATATTGAGTACCCGCGCCACATAATTAAATGTGCCCAAAGGTAAGACCCCCATAGGAATATCGGTATGCATCAACTGATGAGCAACAGCATTTAAGGTTCCATCACCACCTGCAGCAACCACAACACCCAAATTATCAGGGTCTTGATGGCGTGCAAATACCTTGCTCATTAAAGTATCAAAACTCGCTTCCTGCCCAAGCTCAAATGACTGTATTTCGAAATTATGATCGGATAATATCCGCACAAGCTCCTCGTAGACTTCATCTTTATTTGCAGCATGAAATCCTGATTTTTTATTATAGATAATAGATAAAGGCTTGGCTTGTTTAATCACTTTTTATACATCTTGGCCGCTTAGTATTGTATTTTGTCGAATTTAACAGCAAATAATAGCGCCTTTATGTAAAAATCGAATTACCACCATTTATTTAATCAATAATAATTCTCAAATATCAATTACATGCAACTTTTTGTTTTTATTAAAAATAACTATATAAAATATTGTCCATCACGTTAATAAATAAAGTTAAAATTCACCATATAATATTTTAAGTTATTGTATTTTATCTATATTTAATATAAATAGCATTAACTACCAAAAAAAATCTACCACTTCTTTAGTCTTATTTTTTTTATGATTTTATGCTTTAATACAGCCACTTTTTTTTCATCTTTTATCTGCATGATGTATCCCATGATGCAGATTATACTTTGTACGGTTAGTACATTTTTGAGATAGGCCTCACCATGACCCAAGTGAACGCACCAGAATTCGTTCGTCACCCTAAGCTCATTGCTTGGGTGGAAGAAATTGCCAAATTAACCAAACCAGCAAAAATCGAATGGTGTGACGGTAGCGCAGAAGAATATCAACGTTATATCGACTTGATGATCGCTAACGGCACTATGCAAGAACTTAACCAAGAAAAACATCCTGGTTCTTACCTTGCTAATTCTGATCCTTCTGACGTTGCTCGTGTTGAAGGTCGTACTTACATCTGTTCTGAAAAACAAGAAGATGCAGGCGCAACAAACAACTGGGAAGCTCCAGCTGAAATGCGTGCTCGTCTGAATGGTTTATTTGACGGTTCAATGAAAGGCCGTACTTTGTACGTAGTTCCTTTCTCTATGGGTCCTTTAGGTTCTCATATTGCTCACATCGGTATCGAACTTACTGATTCTCCTTACGTTGCTGTAAGCATGTCTAAAATGGCTCGTATGGGTAAAGCTGTTTATGACGTACTTGGTACTGACGGTGACTTCATTCCTTGCGTACACACTGTTGGTGCTCCGCTTGAAGAAGGTCAAAAAGACGTTGCTTGGCCTTGCAACCCTGAAAAATACATCGTTCATTATCCAGAAACTCGTGAAATCTGGTCTTACGGTTCTGGTTACGGCGGTAACGCATTGTTGGGTAAAAAATGCCTAGCTTTACGTATTGCATCTTCTATGGGTCGTCAACAAGGCTGGTTAGCTGAACATATGCTCATCCTTGGCGTGACTAACCCACAAGGCGAAAAACACTACATCGCAGCTGCATTCCCTTCTGCTTGTGGTAAAACAAACTTCGCAATGTTGATTCCACCAGCGGGTTACGAAGGTTGGAAAATTGAAACTGTAGGTGACGATATTGCTTGGATCAAACCAGGTGAAGATGGTCGTTTATATGCAATCAACCCTGAAGCTGGTTTCTTCGGTGTAGCACCTGGTACAAATACCAAGACTAACCCGAACTGTATGGCGACTCTTCATAAAGACGTAATCTATACCAACGTTGCTGTAACTGACGAAGGTGAAGTATGGTGGGAAGGTCTGACTAAAGAAGCGCCTGCTAACTTGACTAACTGGAAAGGTCAACCACACACCGGCGAAGAAAAAGCAGCTCATCCAAATGCTCGTTTCACTGTTTCAGCTGGTCAATGTCCTTCTATTGATGCTGACTGGGAAAATCCAGCAGGTGTTCCAATTTCTGCGTTCATCTTCGGTGGTCGTCGTGCAGACACAGTGCCTCTAATTTCAGAAGCATTTGACTGGGTTGACGGTGTTTACAAAGCTGCAACTATGGGCTCTGAAACAACTGCTGCTGCTGTTGGTCAACAAGGTATCGTTCGTCGTGACCCATTCGCAATGCTTCCATTTGCGGGTTACAACATGGCTGACTACTTCTCTCACTGGTTAGAACTTGGTGAAGAAGTTGCTGCTAAAGCTAAAGCTGCTGGCAATAAACTTCCTGGTATCTACAACGTGAACTGGTTCCGTCGTGATGCTGAAGGTAACTTTGTATGGCCTGGTTTCGGTCAAAACATGCGTGTTCTTGAGTGGATCATTGACCGTTGTGAAGGTCGTGCAGACGCTGTTGAAACACCTATCGGCCTTGTTCCAACATACGAACAATTGAACTGGACTGGTTCAGACTTCACTAAAGAGCAATTCGAGCTTGTAACTTCTCAAGATAAAGATCAATGGATCAAAGAACTTGAAAGCCACACTGAATTGTTCAACAAACTTGGTGATCGCTTACCAAAAGCACTTAAAGTACGTCAAGACGAACTTTTAGAAGCTGTAAAAAAATCTGCTTAATCGGCCTTTAATTTCCCTCCATTAAAAGAGGGATTAAGAAAGATTTAAAAGACCGCCTTGCGCGGTCTTTTTTATATCAACTAAGCCACATCTTGAGCTTTTTGCTTTATACGTATTGCCATTAAGTACTCGTCCAAAACATCAACTTCAGATGCACTGAATTGCAAATATAAGTTTGTGCGTCTTTGCAAAATATCTTCAGAGCTTCTCGCCCACTCATGCTCAACCAAATAATCTACTTCTTGAGCATACAAGCCATGCCCGAAGTTTTGCCCAAGCTCATCAATCGAAGTTAAATGATTCAGCAAAATCCAGACACGGGTTCCATAAGCATACGCCCAACGACTTGCTAGACTGCTTGAAACACCTTTAACATTTTGTTGGATTTCAACTATCAACTGCTCGATTGATTCTAAATTTTCCGCACCAGGCAATGCTGTATCAGCAGTCCAAGGCTTGGATCGATGATGAAAAACAGTTTTAAGCTGATCTAGCGCCGCTTCTGCGAGTTTTCGATAGGTGGTGAGCTTGCCACCAAAAATTGATAGCAATGCTGCACCTTCTACATCTGTCAGTGCCAAAGTATAATCTCGCGTGACTGCTGCTGGATTATCTGATTCATCATCACACAGCGGACGCACACCTGAATAGGTTGAAATTATGTCCGTTTGCGTCAATTGAGTTTTAAAGTGATCATTTGACACATCAAGCAAGTAATCGATTTCTTCTTGGCTTATCTTTACTCGATTTGGGTCTGCATGATATTCACGATCTGTCGTGCCGATCAAGGTATATTGTTCTAAATATGGGATCGCAAAAACAATGCGATGATCATCATTTTGCATAATAAAAGCTTTATCACCATCAAAGAGCTTTGGAACAATGATATGGCTACCTTGTATCAGCCGTATACCATAAGGTGACTCTTGCTTTAACCCCTGTTTTATAAAGTCAGCAACCCAAGGACCTGCCGCATTCACCAATACTTTAGCCTGCACATTTTGCAAACCCTTGGTATTTTTCAAACACACTTGCCAAATTCCAGCTTTACTATATGCATTTAAACATTCTGTTCTAGTCAGAATCTGTGCACCAAATTCGCGTGCTTGTATCGCATTGAGTACAACCAAGCGTGCATCATCCACAGCGCAGTCGGAATATTCAAATCCTCGAGTAAATCTGGGTGCTAAAGGACTAACTTTCACATCAAATTCAATACCATTGGAGCCAGCAAGCTGTTCTCGCTTACCCAAATAGTCATAAAAGAATAATCCAGTCCGAATTAGCCAAGCCGGACGTAAATGCGGTTCATGTGGCATGATAAAACGCATCGGTCGAATAATATGGGGGGCTTTTTTAAGGAGAACTTCGCGTTCTGCCAGTGCTTCACGTACCAAACGAAATTCTTTATGCTCTAAATAGCGAAGACCACCATGAATTAATTTGCTACTTGCAGATGAAGTGTGGCTCGCGAGATCGTCTTTTTCACAGAGCAAAACACTTAAACCCCGCCCCGCTGCATCACAGGCAATACCAACACCATTTATTCCACCACCAATGACCACCATGTCATATATTGATTGTTGTTGTGTATTCATCGCTCCCTCCCGCTATGTCTTTTTATTCAACAATGCTTCGTTTTCTTTGCTTTATTATTTTTCTCATTGATCATGCTTTTTTGATCAAGTACCTATTTTGATCAAGATATCTGTACGCTGAGTTTTTTATATCCTTCAATAAATGAGAAGTTATATTTTAAATGTACGTTTAAAAGCTTGCTGGCTCAAGCATGAAATCAATCATTTTAAAGTCAGAACCTATATTCAAAGCAAACATAATTACAAGCAGTTGATTTGTATTTTTTTTCAACCTAATCTTTTTTAAAATTTTATTTCAAGCTTTTATATATTGCATGTTCAGCTGCAGAAGCCTTCAGTTTTGATGTACCCCGTTTATGCACTTGCAAATACCATCTTTGGTGGTACGGCAGAATTCTTCGCGTTAAGTTTTAAAGAAGCTGGTCACGAGTCTTGGTTCTTCATCTATGTGACCATCATGATTTTTATTTCGTTATTGGTCTACGTCTTTATGAAAGACACCAAACACCATTCCAAAATTCAGGAGCATTGATCTGGGTCATTTGATGACGACTTATTGATCAAGCTGATCAAAAACAGCATGTTTTTCCAATCAAAGCCTCAATCTATGAGGCTTTGTTGTTTTCATTTAGTCGTGAAAAATGTATCTGTTTAAAAAAATCGCATTTTATAGACTAAAGTCGCATGATTTTCTGCGACAACAGGAGTATAAATTAAATAAATATAGTTTCATCTCCCATTTCGACAAAATATATTGATTTAAACTTTTCCCAAAGAGTTTAAATGGATATGTTTTGCATTCATTCCTTGGAGAATGATGTGTCAAACTCATCTGAGCCAGTTGTTCCTGAACAATTGGATAGAAAAACTCGTGTCAAATCTATCCTCGGCGGATCTGCCGGCAACCTCGTTGAATGGTACGACTGGTATGTCTACGCTGCCTTTACCCTTTACTTTGCACCGCAATTTTTCCCTGATGGTGACAATACTGTAAAACTCTTACAAGCGGCTGCAGTCTTTGCACTCGGTTTCTTAATGCGTCCAATCGGCGCATGGGTCATGGGTATTTATGCTGACCGTAAAGGTCGTAAAGCAGGTTTAACGCTGTCTGTATCGTTGATGTGTGTCGGCTCACTGATGATCGCATGTGCACCAACCTACGATTCTGTAGGGATGCTCGCACCCGCTATTCTACTTTTAGCGCGTTTACTCCAAGGCTTAAGTGTTGGTGGTGAATATGGTTCTAGTGCCACCTATTTGACTGAAATGGCAGGTAAAAACCATCGTGGTTTCTTCTCAAGTTTCCAATATGTCACACTGATTTCAGGTCAGCTATTGGCACTTTGCGTTTTAATTATCTTACAACGCAATTTCTCAGAACAAGCTTTAACTGAATGGGGCTGGCGTGTTCCGTTCTTCATCGGTGCATTACTCGCTATTGTGGTGTTCTGGATTCGTCGCGGTTTAGTTGAAACTCAATCCTCTAAAGAAGCTCAAGAACAAGCTAAAAATGGTGGTCCAAAATCAGGTGCTTTAGCGTTATTTACCAAATACCCTAAACAAGCCTTCACTGTGATAATGTTGACTGCCGGTGGTACTTTAGCGTTCAACACTTTTACCACATATTTACAAAAATATTTGGTCAACACGTCTGGCTTTGAAAAAACCACAGCAACTGAAATTACCACTGCTGCAATTTTCATCTTCATGCTTTTACAACCTGCTGTCGGTGCGCTTTCAGACAAAATTGGTCGTAAGCCAATTATGATCGCCTTTGGTGTGCTTGGTGTGCTGTTTACCATTCCTATTTTCAATGGTATCGGTTCAACTACCAGCCCAACCACAGCATTTATGCTTTGCATGAGCGGTATGGTGATTGTCACTGGTTATACTGCGATTAATGCCGTAGTAAAAGCAGAGTTGTTCCCTGCACACATCCGTGCCTTAGGTGTTGCATTGCCTTATGCCATCGCGAACACACTCTTTGGTGGTACCGCAGAACTTGTAGCTTTGAGCTTCAAAAATGCAGGCCATGAAAACTACTTCTTCTACTACATTACATTCATGATTGGTTTATCTTTAATTACCTATGTCTTCATGAAAGATACGAAAAAACATAGCATGATCACTGACGATTAAGTCGCTCAGCCCTGCTATTCCACTTAAGCTCATCAAAGCCTATTTTGATGAGCTTTTTTTATATCAATTTCCATCTATTTATCGTTCTAGCTACATCAAAGATTTAATCAAACTTCTATGGCTTTCTTGGTTTTCGCCATCGAGTCGACAGACGGTCTATGGCATACTGAGCGTACAAATACACACGGCGAATGAATGATGAAAAATATTTACAAAGTTTTAAGTTTGGGTATTGTTGCAATGTCGATGGCTGCTTGCCAAAGTACTCCACGTGCTTTTAATGGTCAAACGGGCTTTCAAATAGAGTCCAAATCTGCAGATAGCGCAACACTTGCATATACTTTAGCGGGTCGCCAAAACCAACAACTGGATGCCAATAAATTACAACGTGCTTGCCAAAAAGTATTAAATACGCAAAAGACCTATAAATTGCAAATCTTAAGCGTGAACGAAATTGCAAATCCTGCTTTGGAAAATACCCAGTACGGCCGTCAAATTGGTAATACACGTGCGAACTTTGGACTGTCAAACACCCCAGACCTACGTAACTCTGAAAACTTAGGTGCACGTGATGCACTCGATGCTCGCCCTGCAACATTACGTGTGGTTCGCTATACCTGCTCTTAATAAAATATGTTGTTCAAAAGACAAAAAAGACGCGTTGAGCGTCTTTTTTATGGGTTCAATATTTATAGTGTTTTATAAAAACTCACATTACGAAACTCAGGTGATTCATCTAAATCAGGCCATGTCGTCGCGCTTCGCTCATCGAGTTTTTCATATTTAGGATGACTAAAGTTTTTCACACGACTGTCTGCCACCCACACTTCTGGAGCAAACTTTAAAAATTCATCCAAAAAGAAACGATTGCATTGATCATATAGCACATCGGCAGCCAATAAAATATCGACTTGTTCAACTTTATACAGATCGTCCAAATATTCGAGTTCAACATTATTCAACTCTGCATTGGCACGGCAGGCATCTAGACTCACTTGATCGATGTCACAGCAGATCACGCGTTTTGCACCTGCCATTTTCGCGGCAATCGCAACCACACCCGAACCTGCGCCAAAATCTAATACCAATTTGTCTTTGACATGATGCGGCTCTGCCAACAACCACTGCGCCATCGCAAGACCAGATGCCCAGCAAAATATCCAATACGGTGTGTCGTTCCAAATCCTTCGAATGACTTCATCATCCAATTTATCGGTTGGAAATACCGGTGGAATCAACCATAGAGAAATAGGCGTTTCAGGCAACTGTTGTGCATGTAGTTCACAATGCGGAATGACTTCATGCAGCGCTTTCAGTAAATGTTCAGGGGCTTTGGGGAATTGGAAAGTACAGCTCATATTAAGCCTTGGAGATGATTTTATTTGAATTTATAAACGTATTAGATATGCGACATCGTCATCTGCTGCTGTGCGAGACAGACCTTAATCGAATGAACACTGTTTCTGCGATACCATTAATCAAAAGACTGATTCTGTCGAGTTCAGCAGATGACAAATGGTTTTGGTTACTTTTGCCGAAACAAAAGTAACATACGAGCTTCTTACATTTTAGTCACAACGGTAAGACTCCGTTGTGACTTTAATATCTTTTTATTAAAAGATTAACCCAACGCTTTTTCAGCAGCTTCAACAGTTTGACGAATCAACGTTGTAATGGTCATAGGACCTACACCACCCGGAACAGGTGTATAAGCAGAAGCAACTTCTTCAATACCCACCAATTGGATATCACCTACACCGCCGCCATCACGTGGATGAAAGCCAGCATCAACAACCACTGCACCTGGTTTGATCCAATCTTTTTGAATCAATTCAGCTTTACCTACCGCACCCACAATAATGTCAGCTTGCTTAACAAAGTCAGCTAAGTTTTGAGTACGTGAGTGGCAAGTGGTCACTGTTGCATTCGCTTCAAGTAGCATCGCAGACATTGGTTTACCTAAAATTGCAGAACGACCCACAACAACCGCATGTTTACCTGCGATTTCAATGTTGTTTTCTTTTAGAATGGTCATGATACCTGCTGGTGTTGCAGAACCATATGCCGCTTCACCCATCGCCATACGACCAAAACCTAAGCAAGTTACGCCATCTACGTCTTTTTCAAGAGAGATCGCATCGAAACAAGCACGCTCATCAATTTGAGCAGGTACAGGGTGTTGTAACAAAATACCGTGAACATCAGGGTTTGCATTCAATTTTTCAATTTCAGCAAGCAATTGCTCAGTTGTAGTTTCTTTAGGAAGCTCAACTTTTAATGAATCCATACCAACTCGGCGGCAAGCATTCCCTTTCATACGTACATAAGTTGCAGATGCACCATCGTCACCTACCAAAATAGTCGCAAGAATTGGGGTACGACCAGTTTTCTCTTTTAGCGCTTCTACGCGAGTCAACAAGTCAGCTTCAATTTTCTTCGCCAATGCACGACCATCTAAAACTAATGCCACGGCACTTCTCCAAGTGATGATATGAATCAATTTTGCACATAATACATGATTATTTTAAATTTTTTACCTTGTATGCTGCTTTTATGCTCATACAGATGAATCTGCTATTGTTTTTTTTTCAGAGCTTGCTAATATACGCATCAACAAGACATGGCGGGGTGGCAGAGTGGTCATGCAGCGGACTGCAACTCCGTGTACGCCGGTTCGATTCCGACCTCCGCCTCCAATCTTGTTAAGCCCGAGTGGTGAAATCGGTAGACACAGGGGATTTAAAATCCCCCGCCCACAAAGCGTGCCAGTTCGAGTCTGGCCTCGGGCACCATTCTTCTTCTACTGAAGATGGTGTAATAAAGAACCCAGCGATAAGCTGGTTTTTTTATGCCTAAAATTTAGTAAGACAATAAAAAAAGAGGGACATTGCCCTCTTTAATTATTTTAAAACACCCTGCAAATACATCGCGTTTTAAAAATAATCCTTTAAATCACTTCAACCACAATCTTGCCCACATGCTCGCCTGTATCCATGGCTGCATGTGCTTCTTGAATTTGGTCAAACTTAAATGTTTTGTAGATCATTGGCAGGCATTCACCTTTAGACCATAACGGAACAACATTTTCCTGAATGCCTTTGGCAATCTCTGCTTTTTCTGCAGTATTACGCGCACGCATGGTTGAGCCTGTAATGGTCAAACGCTTCATCATGATTTGACCCAGTTTTACCTCTTTGGCTTTTGCACCACCTAAGAAGGCGATATAGACCAAACGACCATCACGACGTAATAGATTGAGGTTCTGCGCCAAATACGGTGCGCCAACGATATCTAAAATAACATCTACACCTTGCTCATTGGTCGCTTCATTAATCACTTGCTCAAAGTCTTGAGTCTTGTAGTTAATCGCATGCGTGATATCAGAGATCGCTGCCACTTTTTCATCTGAACCGACCGTCGCAAAGGTTTTCATACCTAAAGCATTACACAACATAATCGCTGTAGTACCAATACCGCTAGTACCGCCATGAATAAGTACCGTTTCACCTGCTTTGGCTTTACCCATTTGGAATACATTTGCCCAAACTGTAAAAAACGTTTCAGGAATGGCCGCTGCTTGGGTAAAGCTGACGCCTTCAGGAATACGAATGGTTTGGCTTTCAGGCACTACGCAATATTCTGCATAACCGCCACCATTGGTCAGACCGCAGACTTTATCACCCACTTTAAACAAAGTGACATCTGCACCCACAGCAACTACTTCACCCGCCACTTCCAGACCCGGTACTGGTGTTACCCCTTTCGGCATTGGGTACAAGCCTTGGCGCTGTAAAATGTCTGGACGGTTAATACCAAAGGCATGCACTTTAACCAACACTTCATCCGCTTTCACATCTGGGATGGCAACGCTTTCATACGCCAGTTTATCGACACCGCCCGGTTCAGTAATAATGACCTGCTGCATGCTTTGCTGTGACATTGTTTTTCCTTTTCAATTATTGACTATTCATCTATCTCTGCACTATTTGAACATAGAAATGCCGCAGAATGAATAAACATGGACTTATGTATAATCTGTACTGTATTTCGTAAATGAATAATAGGCCAAGCATGTCTCAGATCGTTGAATACAATGAAGATAACGCCAGCGACTATGAATGGTTCGATGGTTTTGCCGTGATTCGTTTCTATGCAGACTGGTGCGCGCCCTGTGTGCAGAACTTCCCTGTATTTGAGCAGTGCGCAAGTCAAATGTCCGCACAGCATGCACAGCTCAAATTTGGCAAGGTAAATATTGATTCCTCACCGATACTAACCTTGCGCTATAACGTTTATGGACTACCTTCAACCTTAGTATTTTATCGCGGGCAAGTGATTCAACGTATTGCAGGTGTCAAATCACTGACTGAATTAACAGCCATCATTCAAGATGCGATGCAGTCACATTCAACTCATGACTAAGCATATTTTCCTTTTATTTGGATGCAGACTCATTCGGCAGGCGTACAAACTTCATTAACGTATTACGCACCAATGGCAACACGATCAAAATGAGCGGGAACGCCACCATCCATGACATACCCCAAGCGCGCAGCCAAATACCAAGAAAGCCTTCAACTAAGCCTTTATTCATCAGCATATTAAAGCAGGAAATTGAACCGCTCATAATGCCGGACAGAATTAGGGGCATCAGCCAAGTCATGTGTTTGGGATGAAATTTTGGGAGTTGATTCATCTGTAAATACCTATTATTCGTCTTGGGCTGCGTTCTGGGCTTTTACGGTTTGTTTTAGTGTTTTCATAAATTGCCCGAAATGCGGCATGAAATCTTTAAATAAAGGATGGTCTTTATTTTCCAACAAGGTTTCACCAAACAGTTTCAGACCCACAGCAAAGGCTTTGGTCTTTTCATCATCTAATAACTGCGCTTTAGTCAAATGCTCTAGCACCTTAAACATGTCATCATGGTTGTAAGCATTAAACTGCAACGCTTCGGTATAGGTCGATGGATTGCCCTGTGCATCTGCAATGTGTTTGAGCGTAATTTCATATTGATGCTGTTTCACTAAGACACCTCCATACGGCTGATTTCGACTGCCGCCTGATCGATTTTTTCTGCAATGGCATACACCTGCTCGGGTGTCAGTTCACAGTGCTGAATTTTGATGCGTAGTGATGCTTTTAGGTTTTCCATCGCGCGTTTGATATCGACGTACTGTTCGTTGTTATGAATCTGCTTGCGGGTATCAAAACGGCAGAGGATTTTCTCTACTGTGGCTTTTTCGGCATCCAGATGCGCTAAACCTGACTGCGTAACGCTGTATTGCTTACGGTCTTCCGCATTTAGTTCTGCATGTATGTATTGCTGTTCTTCTAGGTAATTCAGCGTTGGGTAAATTGTCCCTGTGCTTGGGCTGTAGCCACCGCCGACGATTGCTCCGACATCTTTGATAATGTCATAGCTGAACTTAGGCGCTTGGGAGATCAGATGCAGCACCAATAGTTTCATGTGCCCTGCTTCAAACAGGCGTTTTCGGGTTTTGACTGGACTATCACTACTGTCGAGAAGGTCTGAATTTGACATAGCAAAGATACACCTTAAGATTATTTAAGATATATCTTAACAAAAAAATTCTATCTAACAATCATTTTTATATATTATTATGATTAAAATTTTCAAATTCCCGTAGATCAATACTATATACCGATTTAAAGGTTTCATTGGCCCATTCAAAAATATCTTTTTCTATATAATTTTCTGATAACCAATTATAATTTAATTTAAAATCTCCATCTATCAAAATCCATTGTCTTGTTAAATCATAAAGCGCCGTTCCGCCGTAAAAATCATTAAAAGTTTTTTGAACATTTTCTTGTTTACGATCATTTCTTAAACGAGGATATACACCTTTTTTATAAGGGTGATCACCAAAAAGTGAAAGGTGCTTAAGCCACAGCTCTTTAAATTCTTGATTTGAGCCTTGACTAATTAAAAACTTTGATGGCCAGCAGAAAAACTCAGGCCTTAGAGATTTATCTTTACAAAATTCTATAAAATGAGAAAACATAACTCTAATTGGTTGATTTGATAAATCAAACTCAAAAGATTCATATTCCTTCATTAAACTAACAAATTTATCCGATTTATTTTCCCAACTTAATATTTTATCTAATAACAATGAAGGGTGAGTATATCCTGCATGCTCACACAATTCATAACTTAAGTATAAATATTCTTGTTTGGAATAATCATTAAGCCTATCTATCAAATATATTTTTTCACGTAAAGCCACCGTAAGCTTGCAAAATCGTATTCCAACATCTACATCTGTAATAAAATTTTCATATTTTTCAATATTAAATGGAAAACCGACAGACGGATTAATTGCTAAATCACAGATTAATAAAAATAAACCTACTAATGGGTCACTTATTTTTTCTATTACATCAATATTCAAAATTCTTTTGTATTCATTAAATGCACTTAAGTAAACTCCATATAAGTGACCATTATTACACCAATATTCCATTGAATCTAATTCTGGATATAAACTTATTAAAAACTGTAACTGAATAAATTTAGCTTGACCCTCATAAATATCAAGCATACCAATAGGTGGAATAATTATCACACTACCATAATAATAGCCGTCTATTTTTTTATCCGATAATTCATTGAATTTCTTTTGCCAATTTTCAGGGTGCGGTAAAATTTTAAATTCATCATCAATAACTGTGTCTAATAATCTATTCAGTTGACTATATGCCATATGATAGGAATGTCCAATAGACTCAAAAAAATTATCTCCATTTACATAATGAGCAAATCGTTTTGGTTCTAAAGCAAGCAACTGATAATATTCTATGTCTAAGGTATTATTTACTACAGTATTAGCTTTAGCCAATTTTTTTTGAGCTAACGCCCCTTCTTTTTTTAAAATTGAAGATGACCATGACTTTAATGATTTTTTTGCTCCAAAGTCTCTATATATTTCTTTTAAATCTTCAAAGTTAATGTATGTTATACCCAAATAGCTCAAACTGAATAATAAACCAGATACAGATCCAACATGCTGCCACCAATGAATAGTTTCATGCAGATAGGTTGAATATGCCTGAAAATGCTCATATGTAGGATTATCCATAATATTATTATTTTCATCAATTAATTCATCCATCAAATTATGAACTACAGGACTTAAACTAAGAGAAAATTTCAGTGTTTCATACATTCCATGTGCATTGAGACATGCTTCAAATTTAGAATAAATTTGTTCGGATTTTAATATCTCAAAATCAATCTCTGTTTTATTTGTATTTAATATAATATTTCTAAACATTTTAAGCTCAAAATTCACTAACATTAAATAAATTACTTTACAATAATTTGTTAGTAAAAACCCGCCTTTCGGCGGGTCTTTTTAAATCAATTCAATCTATTATAGACGAACTAACTCAACAATTTTCTCAGCAACTTCTTCAGCAGTCTCCACTGTATAAGTCATATCAGTACCTTCAGTACTATCAGTAATCACAACCACACCAGTTTCACGAACTAGTGCAACTTGCTCTACAGTTAAACCAGCTTTCGCAATCGCAACCACACCTTGCTGAATCAACAAGCTTTCAATCGCTTGCGCATTTTCAAGTGCTTTTGCAGTTACAGTTACCGCAGCAGGTTTTTGACCTAAACGTGCAGCACGCGCTTCAGCAGTAACAGGCTCGTTGTGTGCAGTCCATTCCACTGCAGACTCAACCATACCCGCACCAACGGTCACATTGCTTAAACGGTCAATAAAGATGAATGAACCTGTGTAACGGCTGTCTTTATAACGGTCAAATACCACTGGCGCATCAAACTCAATCGTTACATCTGCAATCGCATTCAGTTCAAGCTGTTCAACTTCCGTTTTTTCCAATGTGTTTACATTGGTACGGTAGTTAATTTTCGCAACTTTCGCAGGAATAGTTTGTGTACCAAACTTCACATTATACAGTTTGCCAACCACTAAAGGCGCATCCGTCATCCATACCACAGAGGCACGTGCAGAACGTGAAATTAGAGGCTGTTCGCCCGCTTTTACCAACACGTTACCGCGTGAAATATCAATTTCATCATTCAGTGTTAAAGTCACCGCTTGACCTGCAACTGCATGATCTAAGTTACCGTCAAAAGTCACGATTTCTTTAACAGTCGAAGACTTACCAGATGGCAATGCAGTAATGGTATCGCCAACTTTCACTTCACCAAGTGCAATCGTACCGCAGAAGCCACGGAAGTCGAGGTTCGGACGGTTAACATACTGAACAGGGAAACGGAATTCGTGCTTGCTCGTATCATGCGAAATTTCAACAGTTTCCAAAGTCTCCATTAAAGTCTGACCTTGGTACCACGGCGTATTTGGCGATTTGTTTACAACGTTATCACCATTCAACGCAGAAATAGGCGTGAAGATAATGTTCGCAGGTTTACGGTCGCCCAATTGGTTTACGAACTCATTGTACTCTGCTTGAATTTCATTGAAGCGCGCTTCAGAGAATTCAACCAAGTCCATTTTGTTCACTGCAACCACGATATTACGAATACCCAAAAGACTCGCAATAAATGAGTGACGACGAGTTTGCGTTTGAACGCCATAACGTGCATCAATCAAGATGATCGCTAAATCTGCAGTCGACGCACCAGTTGCCATGTTACGTGTGTACTGCTCATGCCCCGGGGTGTCAGCAATAATGAACTTACGTTTTTCAGTAGAGAAATAACGGTAAGCCACGTCAATGGTAATACCTTGTTCACGCTCTGCTTGTAGACCATCGACAAGTAAAGCCAAGTCAGGCGCATCACCCGTTGTACCGACTTTTTTAGAGTCACGAGTCACAGCTTGTAATTGATCTTCATAAATCAATTTTGAATCGTAAAGCAAACGGCCGATTAAAGTCGATTTACCGTCATCTACGTTACCGCAAGTCAGGAAACGTAGAAGGTCTTTATTTTCGTGTTGTTTTAAATACGCCAAGATGTCTTGGCTAATTAAATCTGATTGATGAGACATTGCTCAAAGCTCCACATATTCTTTTGAAATCGGTTTCTGAATCTTTTTAATCCCTCTAAATCTCCCTTTAAGAAAGGGAGACTTTGCTCCGTTCTTTCTCGGGAGTTCCCCCTCTTTAGTAAAGAGGGTGAGCAGCACTGCTGCGTAAGGGAGATTTCTTAAGATTCTTAGAAGTAACCTTCCTGCTTTTTCTTTTCCATCGAACCTGCTTCGTCATGGTCGATCATACGACCTTGACGTTCAGATGTGGTGGCTAAAAGCATCTCTTGGATAATTTCCGGTAAAGTTGTTGCAGTTGATTCAACCGCACCTGTAAGTGGGTAACAACCTAAAGTACGGAAACGCACCGATTTCATTTGTGGCACTTCACCTTCGTTCAAACGCATACGCTCATCATCAACCATGATCAGAGTACCGTTACGCTCAACCACTGGACGTTCAGCAGCCAAGTACAAAGGAACCAATTTAATATTTTCAAGGTAGATGTATTGCCAAATATCCAACTCAGTCCAGTTAGACAATGGGAACACACGAATACTTTCGCCTTTGTTCACTTTACCGTTGTAAAGATTCCAAAGTTCAGGACGTTGGTTTTTAGGGTCCCAACGGTGTTTGGTATCACGGAACGAGTAAACACGTTCTTTAGCACGAGATTTCTCTTCGTCACGGCGCGCACCACCGAAAGCCGCATCAAACTGATATTTATCAAGCGCTTGTTTTAAGCCTTGAGTTTTCATAATGTCAGTATATTTTGAGCTACCATAATCGAACGGATTCACGCCTGCGTCTTTACCTTCTTTGTTTTGATGCACGATCAAATCAAAGCCATGCTCTTTTGCCATGTTGTCACGGAAAGTAATCATGTCTTTAAATTTCCAACCCGTGTCTACATGCAGTAGTGGGAATGGAAGTTTGGCAGGATAGAATGCTTTTAAAGCAAGATGCAGCATGACCGCTGAATCTTTACCGATTGAATACAGCATGACTGGGTTTTCGAACTCAGCAGCAACTTCACGGATGATATGAATACTCTCAGCTTCAAGCTGTTTAAGATGAGTAAGTCTTTCCTCATTTAATGACATGGACAACACCAGCTTAGAATATGTGTACTTATTACACTTTTAAAGATATATATACATTATAGTGATTAAGCTTTCATAACGATTGCTTGTTTTGTGATATTGATATTCTTATTCGTCATATACAAATTGTCTGATACTGCTTATCAATTTTAATTAATTTAATACGATAGACTTATCAATTTCATTATTATTCTAGTCCGAGATCCGTAAGTTTACGCAATTTTTTATCAATTAACTAATCGCTAAATCCTCTAAACAATCGGTATTCAAACTCGCTCAAACTACCTAAAGTAGCTATATCGCTCTCCAACAGTTATTGATATGCCATATAGTCACTATACGCTTGAAACCTTAAAGTCGCTGATTGAAGCCGCAGGTCTTGCTGGCTATATTTATCAGCATTCTTCACACATGCTCGTGCTCCAAGAAGCCTTAAATGATGACGGCAGCCCGCTGAATAACTTTATCCAACATGAGCTGAGTGCAGACCAAATTGGCCTTCAGTTCGGTCTACGACTTTTGGACAATAAACTCGAGTTTTTGATTGGGGTGACTCACAGTAACCAAGATCGCGGCTACGAAATTGGCGCTGGCAATTTAAAGGCCGATCAACGCGCATTTAATCTGCTCTATGCTTTTTATAATTTTCCCAAAGCATTTCACTTAATCCATTTCCCGCTCGCAGCCAATAGCACCCAGTTAGAAGAAGAGATCGAAAAGCAATTGTTTCAACTTGAAAGCATGGACTTTTTAGACACTGCGATTAAAACCAATCCGATGGGCGAACAAGTGAAGTGGATGAAAACCTTTATTGTTCAAGCGGCTTTAGATATGAAAGTACGCATTCAAACTTCATTGTTATAAAAACGGTTAAAGCCACCTAAAAATAGCTCTATTGAACACCAGTTCAAATCTCCATATGACATCGAAAGTCACGGCAAAGCCCTCAGCACTGCCGTGACGCTTATAAATTTACATTTCCTAACATTGTTTTCTGTGCCGTTTAACAGGCCATTTCTCTCCCTTGAGCACGACCACTTATATATCTGCAATTAGACTGAAAATTTGATTGATCACAATGACTTAAATCTTAAATGGGTAAAGCAGAAATACTATTAACTTTAGATTTAGATAATCCTGACTTAATTGATCACCTATTTTTAAAGAAAAACTTAGTAATAGCTCACATAAAAGCCGACTTTTTGTTAATCTGATCTGTAATTTTTTTACACAATTTCGACAGATAATGTTATTTTATTTACTGAAAAAAATTCAGCCAGAATTATTTTTTTTGATTTTTTATAAGCATAAATATAGAGATAAATATAATGTGGGAATTGTTTACTCACCCGTCTAATATCGTGTTTAGCATCAGTCTCTGCTTAATGTTCTTGTTTGGACTTTTTGAGATTGTGTTAACAATTTTAGGGGGTGGTTCTCAAGGCTTCTTAGATCAATTCCTACCTGAGGATGTTGGTCATAATGCAGAGCTAGGTGTAGATGCCGATGCAGGTATCGTGACACGTGTGCTCGATTGGTTGTATTTGGGTCGTATTCCACTGTTTGTATGGCTCATCATTTTCTTATGTGTCTATAGTTTGTTGGGCTTTGCTATTCAAGCCATCGTTAACCAAATGACCAGTATGATGTTCAGTGCATGGATTATTGCACCAGCCTGTGTTTTTCTGTGCATGCCCTTCGTACGTTTTAGCGCAATGCTCATTGCCCGTATTTTACCCCAAGATGAAACCACTGCCATTTATAGTGATGAATTGATCGGTAGAACGGCCACGATCATTCTGGGTGATGCACGACCACAGTCTCCTGCTCAAGCCAAAGTCAAAGATCAACACGGATTGACCCATTATATTTTGGTTGAACCTGAACAAGATGAAATTTTCAGCCAAGGTCAATCAGTGGTTTTAACCCAAAAAACAAATGTAGGCTTTCAAGCCACCATGCTCTAAATTTTGAATGAATTGATGCTCGATCAGTTCTTCTAACACCATATAAATACATTTAACACGTCATACCTTCTGCATATATCGAAGTCATGATGAGTCAACAAAATACTGATTTTTAAACCAAACTTGTTAGCACTTTAGAGGGTTAACTTGAACTACAACAAAAGAGATAAACGTCCATGTTAGACATTATTCCAAGCGGTATCCTTGTTTCAGTCGGGATAATTTTTGCCGCACTTATTTTTATTGGTTTTATTATTGCTCGACTTTATCGTCGCTCAAGTAAAGAAATTTCATTTGTGCGTACAGGCTTCGGCGGTGAAAAAGTGATTTTAGGTGGCGGTGCTATTGTGCTTCCTGTGCTGCATGAAATTATTCCAGTCAATATGAACACCCTACGTCTTGAAGTACGCCGTGCAGATGACCAAGCGCTGATTACACGTGACCGTATGCGTGTCGACGTGATGGCGGAGTTCTATGTCCGTGTTAAACCGACAGCCGATTCGATTGCTACAGCAGCACAGACTTTAGGTCAAAAGACCATGTCGCCAAATGAGTTAAAGAATTTGGTTGAAGGTAAATTTGTTGACTCTCTACGTGCAGTTGCCGCAGAAATGGCGATGGAAGAGTTGCATGAAAAACGTGTCGACTTCGTACAAAAAGTTCAGCAAGTGGTGTCTGAAGATTTACATAAAAACGGTTTGGAACTTGAAACCGTTTCATTAACTGGCTTAGACCAAACAGGCTTTAAATACTTTAACCCACAAAATGCGTTCGATGCTGAAGGTTTAACTAAACTGACAGAAACCATTGAAGACCGTCGTCGTAAACGTAATGCGATTGAACAAGATGCAGATCTTGCAATTAAGACCAAGAACTTAGAAGCAGAACAAGCACGTCTACAAATTTTGCGTGAAGAAGAATATGCAAAACTGCAACAAGAACGTGAAATTTCAATCCGTCGTGCAGAACAGCTTGCAGAAATTGCATCACAAGAAGCTGCTAAAAAACGTGAAGCCGAAGAAGCGCGTATTGCTGCTGAACGTGAAGTTGACTTAAAGCGTATTACTGCTGCACGTGACGTTGAAAATCAAAATATTCAAAAGTCACAAATTATTCAGCAAGCCCAAGTGGAACAAAAGAAAACCATTGAATTGGCTGAGCAAGACCGTGCCATTGCCATTGCTGAAAAATCTCGTGCTGAATCTGAAGCTAAAGCACATGCCGATCAAGCACGTGCTCAAGCGGTAAAAGCCGAAGAAGAAGTGATTACCGTTCGTCAGATCCAACAAGCTGAACGTCAAAAAGCTGTTGAATTGGTCTCTGCGAAAGAAAAAGCGGAGAAAGATGCGATTGCCATTACTGTCGCGGCTGAAGCGGGTAAACAAGCAGCCGCAGATGAAGCTGAAGCGATTCGTATTGCAGCTGAAGCCGAAGCTGAAAAAGTTCGCTTAAAAGCCAAAGGTGAAGCTGACGCAAAAGTTCTGTTGGCTCAAGCGATGGAAAAACAATACCAAGTTGATGCTGAAGGTACACGTGCAGTGAACGAAGCAAACAACGTATTGTCATCTGAACAGGTTGAAATGCAAATTCGTTTAGCGATGCTGAAATACTTACCAGAAATCATTCGCGAAAGTGTTAAACCAATGGAAAACATTGATGACATTAAGATTTTGCAAGTAAATGGTCTAAATGGTGGTCATGCAGGTTCTTGCCAAGGTGATGCTCACCACGAAGGTAGTGGTAATGTTGCCTTGTCAGACCAAGTGGTGAATAGCGCCCTACGCTACCGCAGCCAGGCCCCACTGATTGATAGCTTGATGAGTGAGCTTGGTATCCAAGGTGGCGATATTAACGGTTTAACTCAGAGCTTAAATAAAAAAGCTGGTTAATTCGTTTTACACGCTAAAAAAACCGCAGCTTAATCCTGCGGTTTTTTTTATTGAGATCATCGACAAGGAAGACTTACGAGAGCTTAAATAATTCGTTCAGTACCAAATCATGACTGTAAAATGACGAAATACTGGATCACAACAAAGTGCAAACCAAATCACACTTTTAAGAATAACCCTTCCCCTGCAATCTTGCTACAATCTTCAAATTCATCATATTCTGCTTAGCTGTACTTGCTAAAACGTGCAGCAAAATATGCGATGAACACATTTACGAATGATAATACGCTCAGTGCAAGTATAAATATGACTTCTTCCTTAAATGCCGTTACTTCCCTACGCCCCTTTAAAAAATTAATAGGTCTAATGACCTGCTTCGGTTTGGTCTTTTCAGGCTGTAGCAGTGCTGAAACTGTACATATTGCCCACCACCCTATACAAGATTTGGTCAAGCAATATGCATCAGCCAATTCTGTACATCAAACCTTGACCAGCGATATACAAAAGCCAAGCATTACAAAACGTATGCGCATCATGCATATCGACTTAGATTATGTTTATGATGCCAATCAGGCTCAACAAGAAAAAAATATCCACGCTTTTATCGAACGTATCCGCAGCATTGAAGCCAATACGATTTTTCTACAGGCTTTTGCAGACCCTGATGCCAATGGTTCGGCTGATGCGGTGTATTTTAAAAATCGCTATATCCCAATGCGCTCAGATTTATTTCAACGTGTTTTGCACGAAATACGACAGCAGACTCAAGTAAAAACTGTATATGCATGGCTGCCTTTAATTGCGTGGGAGTTCCCGAAACAGTACCCGTTGCAATATGTAAAAAGCCAAAGTGAAAAGAAAGGTTATATTCGGATATCGCCCTTTGACCCGAGAAACCAACAATACACAGCAGAAATTTTTCTAGATTTTATTCAGCAGAATAAAGTAGATGGCATTCTTTATCATGATGATATCACTCTCAATGATTTTGAGGATAATAGTGCCGCAGCACTTCAGACATACAAAACGTGGGGCTTCGATCGACAATTGATTGGACAGCCAAAGCATGCGCAGCAGCTTGAATTTTCACGCTACAAAACCGCCTATTTAGACCAATTTGCTGAAGGCATCAGTCAGATTTTAAAACAGCAACAACCCGACTTACATTTTGCTCGTAATATGTATGCTGAAGCCGTGCTGAACCCGAACAGTGAAAAATGGTTTAGCCAGTCTAATGCCAGTACATATCAACATTATGATTACAACGCCATCATGGCCATGCCCTATATGGAAAAAGCAGATGACCATCGTCAGTTTTATTTAAACTTGATCGAACGTGCCAAAAAATATGACCCCAATTTGAACCGTACCATTTTTGAACTTCAAGTGACCGATTGGAATCATCAAAAACCCATTTCCAATCAGGAGCTCACTGACACCATCCGTTTACTAGAACAACATGGTGTGCAACATATTGGGTATTATCCAGATGATTTCGTGCAAAATCATCCAGATGCACAGCAAATAAAAAAGGCATTTGCACCCACCCTAGCTAAGGACTGATACCAATGCCTACATCATCAGATCTAGGATTCTAGATCTGATGAAGAACGCTGATTAGCTGTTGATTTTATAGTGTTCTAATTGACCTTCATCCGTATAGTGCAAGGTGATATTTTTTGATTCTCGCATCGTGGCTATATCACTGGCTTTTACATGAAAGCTTTTCGCCAAATCTTCATCTTGAGCATTCTCAGGCGCCTTTCGTCGGTCTTCACCGTGAAAACGCAGCCAGTTATAACTTGCCCAAACAAATAGACAGCAAATAAAGATTCCGATTGAGAAAATCAATTTCATGATCGTTAGACTGGTCATCGGTTGGGACTGATCCATAACCTGTGAATACACCACCGTGCCTTCAAACCACCAAAACACAAGGGTTAATAGCGGTAAAAACAACCACATCCAAAGCATCCACCCGACTGCCATCAGACCATAGCCTGCTGACTTGCGTTTGACGTATTCAGGTTTATCAATATATTCAGGTAATTCAAGCAATGATTCATCTTGAATAATTTTAAAATCTGAATCTGCAACCGGCTTCTGATTTTGTAAATTAACTTGGTTCATTGTTTTCCTCCCCTCTAAATCCACGGTCTGGACTGACCCAACGCGCACGCTTTTGGGTTTTAAAAATAGTCTTTGGCAAAGCAACGACCGTTGTCAGCATGGCTAAGATCCAGAAAAATAAGGGATACCAAATCACCCAAAAATAATTTCGAAGTAAGCGTTTTTTGTCGTATGCACGATCGATCCATAAACTCACGAGGAACTGAAATAAACAGGTCACGCCTAAAATCACCCCATACCATTGAGGTAAAAGTGATTGAATCGCCCACTCGCCCGGTAATGAGAAAAACAGTCCATAAAAATACAAGACAAAAATACTGAACATCACATATGCCCAGATCACGCTAATGATAGATTCGAATGCAATCGGCCACATCCGACGTAAACGCCATTTAAATATTTTAGGTAAATAGGCAAATAGCACTTCGATGCCGCCTTGAGCCCAACGTAAACGTTGTTTCTAAAGTCCATTAAATGTTTCTGGCATATAGATATAGCAAAGGGCTTGCGGCACATAGTGCAAATCCCAATGATCGAACTGCAAACGCCATGACACATCAATATCTTCTGTGATCATGTCATCACGCCAATAACCGATGCGGTCGAGTGCCGTTTTTCTGAAACCTGCAATTGCACCTGATACTGTAAAAATACGACCATAGGTTCTTTGAGAGCGCTTGATTAAGCCAATAATCGAAGAAAATTCACCGACCTGAATTTTACCCAAGATGCTTGAACGGTTCACAATACGTGGATTACCGGTTACAGCGCCGACTCGTGGAAAACTGGTCAGATGATGCATCATCCAAAGTGCTGAATGCGGGTGCAATAATGCATCACCATCAATACAGATCAAGTATTCAAATTGGCTGACCATCGCGCCTGCACGTAACGCATACGCTTTACCCTGATTCTCAGCCAAATGCACCACACGCAATCTCGGATATTCGAGTGCCAATTGGTCTAAAATTTCAGCGGTTCGATCTTTGCTGCCATCATTCACCGCTATCACTTCAAAATTTGGATATTGGCTCTGCATCGCATATCGAATCGTGTCACGTACCTGTGCTTCTTCATTAAAGCAAGGCACAATGATGCTACAACCGTGTACGGTTGGCACGGGAAGTTCAGGTTGTTTCCATTCACGCTTTAAGTAGAACCACACGCCTCCAGCAATCCAAATCCACGCCATAAATAAGGGATATAGGAAAGCAAAGGCAAAAAACAGATCGTTAAAACTCAGTTCCCATTCTTGCATTACTGACCTCCTTGTATATACGGATCACGGTAAGTCAGTGGACTGCCATTCAAGCTGATGCTTTGATATAGGTGATGTTGAACGCGTTCGCCATCCTGAAGCTGGTAATTATTCAGTCCGATTTTTTGAACCGATGCTGCGCGTAAAGCCTGATAGTTTTGCTGATACTGTGTCCAATCTTTCTCGCTCATTTTTGGATTGATATCCAAACTGACAATCAAGCGTTGCTTTTGCTCTGTATTCAAAGTCTTCAATGCGGACATAAAGGCTTTAAAACTTTGCGGATGTTGACCTGGGTTAATACTTAAATACAGAAAGTCCGACGCTGTTAAGGCACGAGTCACCAACGGTTTTAATCCAGAAAACTGATGTCCAGTTAAATTCACCTTGAGCGCGGTTTGGTTGTCATTACTAATATTGGAATAAAAATGCGCTTGCGCCTTACTACGCTCTTTAATTGCAATAATTTTTTGCACTTGCTCGGTACATGCGGTTGACCACTGAGCTGAATGAATTGCACAGTCCAAGCTGTTACCGGTGTTAATAATTAAACCTTCTAGCGAACTGTTATTTTTCAATAGATCTGCCGTTAGGTCTGCTAGATTAATCCCCTGCTGTAGCTCTAAACTGATTGGAAGCTGTGCATAGACTCGATTACCAATTCGTGTACGAGCTTGCCATACGGTACGATTCAGTAAATCTTGCTGCATCGGCAGTTTTGAATTTGGGAAAAATAAGGCATCAATTTTACCGTCACCATCATGATCAACTGCGGCATTTAAAAGCAATGTATTAGTTTTTAACGCATTGACCTGATCTAATAATCTCCCTAATTTCTGATCTGATTGCTCATCCGTTGGCGCTTGTAATTCAGTCAAATTAAAATTCAGGAATGTTTTACGTTGTTTATAAGGCGCACGAGCTTCAACGATAAAGTCTTCCATATTTTGGTGGATAAACTCTGGTGTTGGGTTATCCATAATCAAGGCACGCTGATAGGTATGCACTGAATCTGCCTGACTGACCACATTACCTAAGCTAAAGGACATGGGCAGTCCTGCTTTACGTGCATATCCCTCAATTTCCGGTGTAACTGCACCGTATGGCCAGAAGATTGCCATACTATGAATACCCAGTTGACGATCGAGTTCTTGTTTAGATTTCTTCAAATCTTGCACAATACGCTGCTCAAACTCAGCATCGGTTTCATAACGATTTTGAGCTGGAAAATACTGACGTGTAATCGCAGCAGGTTCCATATTTTTTTGTGGGTTTGCCAAAATACCATGATGCAGATCATCCGAATGCGATACAAATTCGGCATATCCCGACTTTTGCATTTCCCGCATTTGATCCCAATTCATCAAATTACCCACACCATAAGCTTCATAAGCATCTTTGGTATTGCCATTAATCCAACTGGTTGGAATAGCAAAAACTGCAGGAAATTGATATTGCTTTAACAATGGAAATACTTTGCTATAACTACTTAGCGCACCATCATCAAAGGTTAATAACAGCGCCTTTTCAGGTAGCTTTTTCTTTTGTAAACGCGCCTGCATGACATCTTCTAAACGAATGGGCTGCCAACCTTCTCGTTTAATCCACGCAAAATATTGCCCAAGATTTTGCGTACTAATCGCATAGACATCTCGGTCACCACGTTTGGCAACATCATCGCGAACATCATGAAAGGTCAGCGTTACAAATTGGTTATGTGCGGTACTTTCATCAAGTTCAGGCATCGCCAAATTTGCAGTTTTTGGCACATTATTGTCAGCAAAAAGATATGTCGTACTGATGGGCAAAGTCACAGCTAGAACTAAGCTTTGCTTCAACATGCGGTGTATTAATGTATTTTTCATTAGAAGCGCCCCTCAAAACCAACAACTGCATAACTACGATCTTCATCTTTTCCGTCATACGGATGTGAACCCCAACCTATGCCGTAGTTCAGTTTCCACGTGCGCGAGAGCTGCCAATCATGTTGATAAAACAAATTATAAATCGGACGACTTGAGTAGCCTTTTTGTCCGAATGTACCGATAGTTGCTGCAAAGTGCTGGTTAAAATGACGTTCATAATCACGCCATGTCATCCAATCATGTTCCAATGTCACTTCAGCGCTATAGCTATGTTCGGGGTTAAAATAAGGCACATCAACCGGATCATTTTTTCCGTAATAACCACGCAGTGTTGCCGCAGAAATATGATGCGGAGATTGTTGGAATTGCTGTTTAAAATACCCTGACAGTTCTTGGCGTAGATTGCCATCATCAATATCGGTCAATTGATAACTTGCACCTGCTTTACGTGATTCATTTTGTTGCCAGTTCAGTGCAAAACGATATGCCTGCCCTTCATGATCCTGTGCCAAAGATTGCAATGGAATATCCGCTTGGCTGTCATAACCCAATGCATAGTTCCAATGATCATTCAGCCAATGTGACCAATCCAATTGCACACCAAAACGGTCGCCATCGGTGCTTTGAGAGAATAATGCAGATGCAGCTTTACGATCCGAAGCCCACTCCAAACCCATGCCAATCCTTTGGTCTTTTAATTTGCCAGACTCATACTTCGACCAACGGTTGCTATGGTCTGCAAAGAGTCGGTAATTATCGTAAAACCATGGGCTATTGATGCGCGTCCAGTTTTCCTGTTCACGTGAACCTTTCAGGCGATTTTGTACACGAGGATCATCAGACTCACTTTTTGCAAAGGTACTTTGATGTTGAATTGACGCACGATTCCGATCATCTAATTCTTTTTTACTTTGTTTTACGCCCGTATCATCACCGACATGACTGACCATATATTGATTGAGTTCACGCCAAGCTTGAATTTGACTCAAGGCTTGGAAATTCTGCATGCGGTTAATTTGCGTTCCTTGTGAAATTGGCTCTAAGCTATTCTGCTGCGCCAAAGTGTGCTGGGATTGCTCTGGTTTTTCACGCCAACGTTGAATTAATGCCAAATTATTTTGATACCCAATATTGCCAGGAGCCTTTGCTGTTAAGTCATTAAAGTAACGTTCCGCTTTTTCATGCTCGTTGCGATAAGCATAGTTCAATCCCTTCAACGCAATAAATTCAGTACGATCATCGTGTGGCGCCTTATCAACACCTTTTGCATTACTATAAACAAAGGTCGGCAACTGTTTGTCCATGGTGTCGATTAACTGATTGGCTTGTTTAAATTTTTCTTGTTCAATCAAGCTATAGTACAAACCAGCATAGACGTTATAGTCCGCATAATTTTTTTCAGCAAATAAACTCTGATATAAAGGCTCAGCTTTTTCAGGTTGACGTAATTTTAAATAACTGTCTGCCAAAGCATGTCGTACATAAGCAGGCATTTCTTTAGCTGTTTGACCTGTTTTTTCTACTTGTGCCAATGCCTGCTTTGAAGCATTACGTCCATTTAAGGCATAGATATATTCATAGTAAAATTTACGTTTACTGGCTTCATCTGCAGGAAGTGAGTCTTCATAAGCACTCATTTCAGCCAGAACACGATCTAGTGGTTCAAATGCCGTTGCCCCACGCTTCATATCAAACGCATTTTTTGAGGCTTGAATGCCTTGTTGAATACGCTGCGAGAACTCATTCATCTTGAGCAAATGTTGCAACACTGGCTTAGAACTATTGAGTCCATTGGCCTGAATGTAGCTTTGCGCAGTGGCAAAATCGCTATTTTGCAATAGAGCCAATACGAACTGTTCTTGGATATCTGCATTGGGCTGTTTTTCTAACGCATATTTCGCTGCATTGAGAGATTCAGCAGGCATATCCAATAATCGATAGGCATAGGCCAATTGCGAAAGATAATCTGCACCAAGCGACTGTAAGTTGAGATTTGCCAGTTTTTGTTTTGCTTGATCTTTTTGACCTGATTCTGCAAGCAACACACCCTGCCAAATCAACCACTGTTCCGATTGATCCTGCTGATAAAATTTTTGTGCCCACTGTAAGGCTTGATCATATTGTTTAAGATCGCGTAAAGCTTTGATGACACTGACTTTGCCATAATCTGGAAACGTCGTTGGACTAATCTTCGCCAAGTAGGCCACATCTGTAGAGCTAAAGGTTGCATTTGCATAACGCAGGAGCGTGTAATCTGCAATGAGCTTCTGATTTTCAGGATGTTGCGCTAATAAAACTTGTAATTGGTTAAATCCCTGATCCACTTTACCGACACGGATATCTGCAACACTTTGTTCTCTTTGCTGATCAATATTATCAACTGCAAATACAACCGTAGGAAGGCTCGAAAAAATCGACAAGAAACATAGACGAGATAAATAAGATTTATAAATCATGATTATTCACGTTAGAAGAGTAATTATTCATCAAATTAAATTAATGTGATGTGTTTCACATTATATCATATTTTGATCGATTAAATTTGGTTAATTATTCATACTAAAGTGTTAATAATGAATGAGAATATGCTGATTTTATAAATTTTCTTTACTATTCACCCACTATTATTAAATAAAAATAAAAAAACCCCTCATTTGAGGGGTTTTTATTAACAGAAACTTACCGTACTTAAGCAAGACCTTTTGACTTTAAGACTTCAAACATAGTTGAGCCTAATTCAGCAGGACTACGGGTATAGGCCATTCCGGCTTTTTCAAAAGCAGCAAATTTCTCTTCTGCTGTACCTTTACCGCCCGAAATGATCGCGCCTGCATGTCCCATACGTTTACCTTTTGGTGCAGTCACACCCGCGATATAACCGACAACAGGCTTAGTTACATTCGACTGGATATATTCAGCCGCTTCTTCTTCTGCTGTACCACCAATCTCACCAATCATGATGATCGCTTCAGTTTGCGGGTCGTCTTGGAACAGCTTTAAGCAATCAATTTGATTCATGCCCGGAATTGGATCTCCCCCAATACCGATACACGTCGACTGACCTAGACCCAGCTTCGTGGTTTGCGCTACAGCTTCATAGGTCAGAGTCCCTGAACGCGAGATAATGCCGATTTTACCTGGTTGATGAATATGCCCCGGCATAATACCGATCTTACATTCACCCGGAGTAATAATCCCTGGACAGTTCGGACCAATTAGACGTGCATTGTTACCATAGGTTTCTAGGTAACGTTTCGCTTTTAGCATATCAAGTGTCGGTACACCTTCCGTAATCACAACGATCAGCTCTACACCTGCATCTATAGACTCAATAATTGAATCTAGGACAAATGGTGCAGGTACATAAATCGAGGTTGCCGTTGCACCCGTTTCACGCACCGCTTCTTTCATGGTATTAAATACGGGTAGATTCAAATGTTGTGTGCCGCCTTTACCCGGAGTCACCCCACCGACCACTTTTGTGCCGTAAGCAATTGACTGTTCAGAATGGAATGTACCGTTTTTACCGGTAAAACCTTGTACCAATACTTTGGTGTCTTTATTAACTAATACGCTCATGATCCCTACTCCCTTAGCCTTTTACCGCAGCAACAATTTTTTCTGCAGCATCAGCCAAGCCATTTGCAGAAATCAATTTCAAACCTGATTCATCAAGTAATTTTGCACCCAACTCTGCATTGTTCCCTTCTAAACGAACAACCACAGGTACAGTCACATTTACTTCTTGAACCGCTGCAATAATTGCTTCAGCAATCATGTCACAACGTACAATCCCACCAAAAATATTAATTAATACACCTTGCACAGAACTATCCGCCAAAATGATTTTAAAGGCTTCAATTACGCGTTCTTTGGTCGCGCCACCGCCTACATCTAGGAAGTTTGCAGGTTGACCACCATAGAGTTTAATAATGTCCATGGTTGCCATCGCTAGGCCAGCACCATTGACCATACAGCCAATATTGCCTTCTAAGGCAACATAGTTCAGATCAAATTCTGATGCTTTCAGCTCACGCTCATTTTCTTGCGTTTTATCTCGTAGTGCTGCGATTTCTGGTAAGCGATATAAAGCATTTGAGTCGATACCAATTTTTGCATCCACACATAAAATCTCGCCATTTTCACGTACGGATAACGGGTTAATTTCAAATAAAGCAAAATCATTTTCAATAAATGCTTGATAAGCCGCAGACATGATTTTGACAAATTGATTCACTTGACCATCTTTTAGGTTTAAAGCAAACGCCACTTCACGTGCTTGGAATGGTAACAATCCAACCAGAGGATCAACTTCAACTTTAATAATTTTTTCAGGCGTTTCTTCTGCAACTTTCTCAATTTCAACACCGCCTTCAGTCGATGCCATAAAGGTCACACGACGGCTAGAACGGTCAACTACAGCACCTAGGTACAATTCACGCTCTACAGGATAAACATCTTCGGATACCAAAATACCGCTGACGGGTTGACCTAATGCATCTGTTTGATAAGTGACTAAGCGTGAGCCGACCATTTTGTTCACATAATCAGTGGCTTCTTGTGCAGATTTTACGACTTTAACGCCGCCTGCTTTACCACGACCACCTGCATGCACTTGGGCTTTGAGTACCGCAAACTTACCACCCAGTTGCTCAAAAGCTTTGACTGCTTCTTCTGCGGTAGTTACAAATACGCCTTCTTGGACTGGCATACCATATTTTTTTAATAACGCTTTAGCTTGATATTCGTGTAGATTCATTGAACAACCTTTTACTCTTTCTTCGCTTTGTTATGACCCATTAAAGCCCAGACATCCGTCAAAGCAGCTTTAACCTTTTTAAATCTTAAAATATTTCTTATCTTTATTTTTAGATGATTATTCAAATTAAAACAACCATCTTAAACAAAAAAGAGCGACCTAAGTCGCTCTTTTTTTCATCTTATTTGCGTTTACGCTGAATCGCGTGAATCGCACGTCCATCGACTGCAAGTGCCGCCTCATGAACCACTTCAGAGAATGTCGGATGACCGAAAGTCATTAACTGTAGGTCTTCAACACTTGATACGAACTCAAGTGCGATCATACCTTGGTGTACGATGTCAGACGCTGCAGGTCCAATCACGTGCATACCGAGTAGACGATCTGTCTTCGCATCAGCAACAAACTTAACAAAGCCTGCGTTTTCACCAGCAGCCATTGCACGACCATTTGCAGCGAAACCAAATTGACCTGTTTTAACTTCGTGGCCTTTTTCTTTCGCTTGCTCTTCTGTTAAACCAACCCACGCCGCTTCTGGGTGTGTGTAAATTACAGAGATGATAGTGTCATAGTTCACTTGAGCTGCATGACCGTGGATACGCTCAACAGCCATTACGCCTTCTTCCATTGCTTTATGTGCAAGCATTGGACCACGTACCAAGTCACCAATTGCGTATACACCTTCAACTGAAGTTGCACACCAATCGTTTACTTCAACTAAACCGCGTTCAGTGAGTTTAATGCCTGAATCTTCAGCCAATAAACCTTCTGCATATGCTTTACGGCCCACACAAACGATCAATTTATCGAAAGTTTGAGTTTTGTCTTCGCCGCCTTGAGTGTACTTAACAGTAACTTCACGGCCATTCACTTCTGTACCAGCAACTTTCGCGCCAACACGGATATCAAGACCTTGTTTAGTCAATACTTTTTGGTAGTCTTTTGCCAAAGCCTTATCAGCCATTGGCAAGAATGCATCCATTGCTTCAAATACAACAACTTCAGCACCTAGACGACGCCAAACAGAACCAAGTTCTAGACCAATTACACCCGCGCCGATTACGCCAAGACGTTTAGGCACTTCTGGGAACTCAAGCGCGCCAGTAGAGTCAACAATAATGTCTTGATCTACAGGTGCAACTGGAATATTTACCGGCACAGAACCCGATGCAAGGATTACATATTTAGGTTCTAAAATTTGAGTTTCACCTTCGTGAGATACAAACTCAACTTTCTTACCTGCAAGTAATTTACCTGTACCTTTTAACCATTCGATACCATTGCCTTTAAGTAGGCCATCAATACCCATCGTCAATTGGTTAACAATTTTGTCTTTACGATCAAGCAGTTTTGCAAGATCAAATTTCACTTCACCAGTCGTAATACCGTGGTCATCTAAGTGATGAACGGTATCTTCATAGCGGTGAGATGAATCAAGTAATGCTTTAGATGGGATACAACCCACGTTTAAGCAAGTACCACCTAAAGATGGTTTACCTTTATGAATACGTTTTTCAATACAAGCTACTTTAAAGCCTAATTGAGCAGCGCGGATAGCAGCTTCATAACCACCAGGACCGCCACCAATAACAACTAAATCAAATTGAGACATGTGTATCTCCAAAAATGGGCTTAGAGGATCGCTCTAAGCCCATTGCATTATTCTGAAGTATTAAAGATCAAGGATTAGCTTAGCTGGTTCTTCTAACAATTCTTTGATTGTTACAAGGAAGCCTACTGCTTCTTTACCATCGATTAGACGGTGGTCATAAGAAAGCGCTAAGTACATCATTGGCAAGATTTCAACTTGACCATTTACAGCCATAGGACGTTCTTGGATTTTATGCATACCCAAAATCGCAGTTTGTGGCGTATTTAAGATAGGTGTAGAAAGCAAAGAACCGAAAGTACCACCATTAGTAATAGTGAATGTACCGCCAGTCATATCTTCGATACCCAATTTACCATCACGCGCTTTACCAGCGTATGCACGGATACCGTTTTCAACTTCAGCATAGTTCATGCGGTCAGTATCACGAAGAACTGGAACTACGAGACCACGGTCACTTGATACAGCAACACCGATGTCGTAGAAACCGTGGTAAACGATGTCATTGCCATCAATCGAAGCGTTTACAGCTGGGTAGCGTTTAAGTGCTTCAGTTGCCGCTTTAACGAAGAATGACATGAAGCCAAGACGTGCACCATGACGCTTTTCAAAAGCATCTTTGTATTGCGCACGCATTTCCATGATTGGTTTCATGTTTACTTCGTTGAACGTAGTCAACATTGCAGTTTCTTGAGTTGCAGCAAGTAAACGTTCAGCAACACGCTTACGAAGACGAGTCATAGGAACACGTTTTTCGATACGTTCACCAACAGCAACGCTTAATGGCGCAGCAGCAGGAGCAGCTGGTTTAGCTTGATGGTTTGCAACATCTTCTTTAGTGATGCGACCGCCACGGCCAGTGCCAGCAACGTCAGCAGCAGCAATGCCAGACTCAGTCAATGCTTTACGCACTGCAGGAGCTTGATCAGCAACAGGTTGAGCACGTTCAACAACAGGAGCAGCGCCCGCTTGAGTTTGCGCAGCAGCTTGTTCTACTTTCTCTTCTGATTGAACAGCTTGAGTTTGAGCAGCGCCAGAAGCAGCACCTTCTTCAAAAGTCGCAATCACTTCGTTCGATAAAACTGTATCGCCTTCGTTTTTAACGATTGCAGAAATCGTACCGTCAGCAGGAGCTACAACTTCTAAAACAACTTTATCTGTTTCAATATCACAAATCACTTCGTCACGTGATACTGCTTCACCTGGTTGTTTGTGCCAAGTTGCAACTGTACCGTCAGCAACTGACTCTGGGAATACCGGTGCTTTAATTTCGGTTGCCATTATTAAGAATCTCCTGTTATTCAGCTACGATAGCTAAAGCATCATTTACGAGCTGAGCTTGTTGTTTTGCGTGCAAATATGGTGAACCACAAGCCGGTGCAGCAGAAGCTTCACGACCTGCATAACTAATACGAACTTGTTTGCCCGCTTTCATCACGTCGTCATAAAGACGCGGAGCGATGAATAACCATGCACCTTGGTTCTTCGGTTCTTCTTGAGCCCAAACCAATTCTTTAACGTTTGGATATTGTGCCAGAACTTCAGCAAGACGTGCTTCTGGATACGGATACAATTGTTCAATACGAACGATTGCTGTGTTGTTCAATTCTTTTTCACGACGTTTTTCAAGTAAGTCGTAGTAAACCTTACCACCACAAAGCACTAGACGAGTTACGTCTGACTTGTTGATATTGTCGATTTCATCGATCACAGTTTGGAATGTACCATTTGCAAGTTCTTCTAATGTAGACGTTGCGAGTTTGTGACGAAGAAGAGACTTCGGTGAAGTGACGATCATTGGTTTACGGATTGGACGAAGTGCTTGACGACGCATCGCATGATAAATCTGCGCTGGTGTAGTCGGTGTGATCACTTGCATGTTTTCTTCAGCACATAGCTGTAAGAAACGCTCTAAACGAGCTGATGAATGCTCAGGACCTTGACCTTCAAAGCCATGTGGAAGAAGCATAGTCAGACCGCATACGCGTTCCCACTTAGTTTCGCCAGACGCGATGAACTGATCGATTACAACCTGTGCACAGTTTGCGAAGTCACCAAATTGCGCTTCCCAAATGACAAGGCTCTTCGGAAGAGTCGTTGCATAACCGTATTCGAATGCAAGAACCGCCATTTCTGACAATAATGAGTCATAAATAGCTGTACGTGGTTGGTTTTCTTTCAAGTTACATAATGGAATGTAAGTTGAACCATCTACTTGGTTATGAAGTTTTGCATGACGGTGTGAGAATGTACCACGACCAACGTCTTCACCTGTTAAACGAACAAGGAAACCTTCATCTAGAAGAGACGCGTAAGCTAATGTTTCAGCAGCACCCCAGTTCAATGGCATTTCACCAGTCTGCATTTTCAGACGGTCATCAATCACTTTAGCAACCTGACGTTGCATCACGAAGCCTTCTGGAAGCTCGCGCATTTTCGCACCAAGCTCTTTTAGACGTTCGATTGGGAAAGTGGTATCCCATTTATCTGTGTATTCGTGGCCTAAATAAGGTTTCCAGTCCACAAACATTTTTGTGTTTGGCTCAAGTACCAACGCATTTGCAACGTGTTTACCTGCTTCAAGGTCAGAACGATATTGTTCAACCATTGCATCAGCAGAAGCACGATCAAGAACACCTTCTTGTACAAGCTTGTCAGCATAAAGCGTACGTGTAGTCGCTTTTTTATTGATGATTTGATACATCATTGGCTGAGTTGCAGCTGGCTCGTCGGCTTCGTTATGACCACGACGACGGTAGCAGAACATATCGATTACAACGTCTTTACGGAATGTATGACGGAAATCGTGTGCCAATTGAGAAACAAATAATACAGATTCAGGATCATCACCGTTCACATGGAAGATCGGTGCTTGGATCATTTTCGCGATGTCAGTACAGTATTCTGTAGAACGCGCATCACGTGGGTCAGACGTTGTGAAACCAACTTGGTTGTTTACAACGATATGAACTGTACCACCCACGGTATAACCGCGAGTTTGTGACATTTGGAAAGTTTCTTGGTTTACACCTTGACCTGCAAATGCAGCATCACCGTGAACGATGATTGGTAATACATCATCACCACCGATATCTTTACGACGTACTTGACGTGCGCGTACAGAACCTTCTACTACAGGTCCAACGATTTCTAAGTGTGATGGGTTAAACGCTAATGCCAAATGAACTTCGCCACCCGGAGTCATTACGTTTGAAGAGAAACCTTGGTGGTATTTAACGTCACCAGAGCCTTTTTTATGCAGAGATTTACCTTCGAACTCACCAAATAGATCAGCTGGGTTTTTACCCATGATGTTTACAAGAAGGTTTAAACGGCCACGGTGAGGCATACCGATAACCACTTCTTTACAGCCTACTGAACCTGCGCGTTGAATAAGTTCATTCACCATAGGAATGAAAGATTCACCACCTTCAACACCGAAACGTTTCGCACCAACGAATTTGTTACCAAGGTATTTTTCTAGGCCTTCAGCTGCAGTTAGACGTTCAAGGATATGTTTTTTCTGGTCTGCAGTGTAGCCAAATTGACCACGAGTACCTTCAAGGCGTTGTTGAATCCAACGTTTTTCTTTTGTATCAACAATGTGCATGTATTCAACACCAATCGAAGCAGTATAAGTTGCTTCCATTGCTTGAACCATTTCACCAAGTGTTGCTTCAGACTTACCGATTGCAAGGTTACCTGTATTAAATACAGTATCTAAATCAGACTGAGTTAGACCGTGCGCAGCAAGATCTAGATCAGGCACGATTTCACGTTTTGCAAGACCAAGTGGATCTAATTTTGCGTTTTGATGACCACGGTTACGGTATGCAGCGATCAACTGTAATACACCGATTTGACGGCGTTCATGCTCAGAACTTACTGCACTTTGCACTACTGGCTGAACACGGCTTGAATTACGGCCTAATAATAGGAATTGCTCACGTACATTGCTGTGTGGTTGATCACCTTTCGGGAATTTATCGAAGTATTCACGCCAATCAGCCTCTACTGAGTCTGGAGCCGTTAAATACTGCTCATAAAGTTCTTCAATATACGCTGCACTGTCAGCGCTAAGTTCAGTGTCAAGACGCAGTGCGTCAGCAACTTCTTGCATTTGTGGACCCATTTCCTATTGCAAAACATTTCAGGATGCTTTTTAAGCGAACCCATGATTAGTAATGTCAAATTGGTAATATGACATTAGTCCCCATTAGGCTTAAGCCTTGAGGCGTTATCACTACATTAGGATTACCCAATGTGATTAATGAACAATAACGCCCTCAGCGGCATCATTACTCATTGAGAAATACCCGACATAAATCGGGCAATTTTTGCAAATCATCTTAGAAAAAATAAATTTTTCGCAATTATCTTTTCTAAAGCGACTTTATTAACATTTATATACCGTCTACAGCGCTTAAATTGTAGAAAAAATGTACCCAATTCAAAGTCATTTTTTACATATAGTGATACCTTAAATGCTAACACGTTCGAGCATTTCAATTGATTTTTTTGACACATACCTCTCATAAATTAGCGAAATACACTGTTTGTATTTTCATCTATGATATGGTGCTACATATAAAATGATCTTTCAATTAAGACAAAAGTCTACGTTCGGTTTTTACCTCATCTCATATACAAAAACAAAAGAGAGCTGACATTCCTATCCTCTCTCTTTTTACTACGTTACATAATAACATCTTCTAATCCTTTTGACAGACTTGAACGAGCGTTTCATCAATAAATAACCATTTATCTATCACTTTATACTTTTAATTCACTACGTTTCTATGAAATCCATTTATAGCACTCTGCAATGACAGCGAATAACTTTCACTATCATCATTTTTATATATGACAAAAAAAGCGCACCCAATGGTGCGCTTCTTTTTACTGCTAAATCTATTAACCAAGATCTAAAAGCATATTACGGATGTGACCGATTGCTTTAGTTGGGTTAAGACCCTTAGGACATACAGATACACAGTTCATGATACCTTTACAACGGAACAATGAGAATGGGTCGTCAAGACGAGCCAAACGCTCTTGAGTTGCTGTATCACGAGAGTCAATGATGAAGCGATATGCGTTCAACAATGCTGAAGGACCCAAGAACTTGTCTGGGTTCCACCAGAATGATGGACATGAAGTTGAACAACATGCACAAAGAATACATTCGTACAAACCATCTAAATGTTCACGCTCTTCAGGAGACTGCAAACGCTCTTTAGGAGGCGCAGGCTGATTGTTGATTAGGAACGGATGGATTTTATTGTACTGATCGTAGAACTGATTCATATCTACAACCAAATCTTTAATTACTGGAAGACCTGGAAGTGGACGAATTGTGATCACTTCTGGTAAGTCGTTTAGGTTCCAAAGACACGCCAAACCATTTTTACCATTAATGTTTACACCATCAGAACCACAAATACCTTCACGACATGAACGACGGAATGTTAATGATTCGTCTTGAACTTTTAATGCTAGAAGTGCATCAAGCAACATACGATGCTTATCAGTCAACTCTAGTTTAAAAGTTTGCATGTACGGAGCTGCATCCTTATCAGGATCGTAGCGGTAGATATTAAATGTACGAGTACCTCTACTCATCTTACTTCTCCCAATTAGAATGTACGTGGTTTAGGCGGAATAGCATCTACAGATAAAGGCTTGTAACGTACTGGTTTGTACTCAAGACGGTTATCTACAGAGAACCATAAAGTGTGTTTCATCCACTCATCATCACGACGACCGTATGGGTAGTCAGCATGATCAGGTGGTAATTCAAAATCTACCACTGTATGCGCACCACGACATTCTTTACGTGCAGCCGCAGAAATCAGTGTCGCTTTCGCAACTTCATACAGGTTTTCAACTTCTAGAGCTTCAACACGCGCTGTGTTAAATACTTTAGATTTGTCTTTCAAGTGAATGTTACGTACACGTGGTTCGAGCGCAAGAATCTGTTTCACACCCTCTTCAAGAAGTGCAGATGTACGGAATACACCAGCGTGATCTTGAACGATGTCACGGATTGCATCTGCAACTTCTTGAGCATTTTCACCAGAAGTTGATTCATCAAGATGACGAACACGATTCAAAGTTTTTTCAAGAACAGTTGTAGGAAGCGGTGCATATTCATCACCGTGGTGTTTAGTTACATAGTCAACAATATGTTCACCAGCAGCTTTACCAAATACAACCAAGTCAAGCAATGAGTTTGTACCTAGACGGTTAGCACCGTGTACAGATACACATGAACATTCACCAATTGCATAGAAACCTTTCACTGGTTTAGTGAAATCACGGTCACCCGCATTGTGTGAGTACACACCAGTTTCTTTATTGTAGTTCGCAACCAAAGCTTCAGTTTCACGAGATACAGGAACAACCACTTGACCATGAATATTTGTAGGAATACCACCCATTTGGTAATGGATTGTAGGTACTACAGGAATTGGCTCTTTAGTGATATCAACGTTCGCGAATTTCTTACCAATCTCAAATACAGATGGAAGACGTTTCATGATTGTTTCAGCACCAAGATGCGTCATATCAAGCAAGATGTAGTCTTTCTTAGGACCACAGCCACGACCTTCTTTAATTTCTTGGTCCATTGAACGTGATACGAAGTCACGAGGTGCCAAGTCTTTCAGTGTCGGAGCATAACGTTCCATGAACGGCTCACCAGCATCGTTACGAAGGATCGCACCTTCACCACGACAACCTTCTGTCAACAATACGCCTGCGCCCGCAACACCTGTTGGGTGGAATTGCCAGAATTCCATATCTTGTAATGGAATCCCTGCACGAGCTGCCATACCAAGACCGTCACCAGTGTTGATATAAGCGTTAGTAGATGCACGGTAAACACGACCAGCACCACCAGTAGCGAACAATGTTGCTTTACCTTGGAATACTGCAATTTTACCTGTTTCTTGGTCAATTGCTGTCACACCAAGCACATCACCCTCTTCATTACGGATCAAATCAAGTGCGATCCATTCAACGAAGAATTGAGTACCCATTTTCACGTTGCTTTGATAAAGCGTATGAAGAAGAGCATGACCTGTACGGTCGGCAGCAGCACATGCACGTGGAACTGGTTTTTCACCATAGTTCGCAGCATGACCACCAAACGGACGTTGGTAAATTGTACCGTCAGCGTTACGGTCAAATGGCATACCTAGGTGTTCAAGCTCATATACAACTTGAGGCGCTTCACGAGTCATAAACTCAATTGCGTCTTGGTCACCTAACCAGTCAGAACCTTTAACTGTATCGTAGAAGTGGTAGTGCCAGTTATCTTCTTGCATGTTACCAAGAGATGCACCAATACCACCCTGCGCTGCAACAGTGTGTGAACGAGTTGGGAATACTTTAGTCAGTACAGCAACTTTCAAACCAGCTTGAGCAAGTTGGTAAGAAGCACGCATACCTGAACCACCACCACCAACGATGACTGCATCGAAAGTTAGGTGTGGAATATTTGTGTAATCTTCTTTAGGGGTTATAGCGCCCATGATATTTTCCTATCAATTTGCCCAAAAAATCTGGATCGCCCAGATCGCGTATGCAAATACTGCAACAATCACTGCAGAAGTCAGCACTAAACGCAGACCGTTTGCTGAAGGACCCATTTGACGAGTAGTCACATAGTCAGTGAATACTTGCCACATACCAATCCAAGCATGCGCAACAAGAGATAAGACAGACAATAAAGACATAATCTTCATTGGTGTTGTCATCATAAAGCCATACCATTGCTCAAAAGTGAATCCGCTATTGCAAAGGATCCAGCCCAGTACAACAATAGTATAAACAGCCAATACAACGGCACTTACACGCTGGATAAACCAATCGCGAGAACCTGATCCTGTTAAACCTGTAGCACTTTTCATTAGAGAACAATCCATACAAATGCTGCAACAATACCGATTGCAGACAAGATCAATGAAATAGTAGCTGCGATACGACCACTTTGAAGTTCTTCAGCAACGCCAAGATCTGCAAATAGATGCTTGATACCACCAATAAGGTGATAAATTAAGCCGGCTACAAATACCCATACGACAAAACGCACAATAAAGCTATCAAACACAGCTTGAACTTGCGCAAAACCTTCAGGTGAAGATAAAGATTTGTCTAAAATCCAAAGAAGGACCGGTACGAGTAAAAATACGATAACACCTGATAGACGGTGTAAAATTGATGCAATAGCCACAGGGGATTTTAAGTTTACGTCTAAAACTTGACCCATGGACAAATTGACAGGTCTGTTGCTTTTCACAGCGGGCATCCTGTAAGTAAAAACTCCATCCGGAGTTTGTTGGAATTAATTCGTAGGAAAGCTAGCATAGTCAGACATTACAATATAATAAACTCTGCAGCTGTCTGATCTTATAAACGACAGGGAATTATAAAACGTGAACTTTCAAAACACAAACGAAGACAATTAGGAATTTTGCAAAATATCCTTAAATAAGAATCATTAACAATAACTTTTCTAAAAACAAATACCTTATTTATCTAAGAAAATCATACTATGTTATTGGTTTTAATCGGTTAAATGTAAGTTTCACTTATTGTTTTTGTGTGTATATGGCGACTTAAACTTTTAGACTAAAGATGAACAAATCTAAATCTTTCTTTTCCCACTACATTTTAAAATCTTCCAGCACATTCGCCAAGCCATAATCACAAAAATAAATGTGCACCATTTTCTCAAATGATAAAACTAAAAGATCATGAAACGAAATAAGTACTTAGTCTGTGCATAAAAATCTCAGCAACAGCAAATCTGTTTAATAAAACTCCATTTTTTACCTTTCCAATGACAAAAATGTTCATTTATTGATCTTTTAAAGGCGTTTAATTAACTATTTTTTAACCAAACGAACTTTTTTTTAAGTACGATTAAGTCGTTTTAATTATGAATAAGAAAAAAGCAATTTAGAGCCACAGATGTGTGTAAGTTACGAAAATTATAATAATTTAATGAAATAGCGGTCTTGTAATTCATATTTGTTTCAGAGTTTTTAAGAATTAAAAATTGCTTACAATTAAGGCAATAGGCTTTTTTTAATCTGCACCTCCCCTGCAAATTGACTTATTATACTGCGTCGGCACTGTGATTTTACTCATTTTTTAAGCGGATGAATTGTGCTTCATTTCAAGGAATGATCCTCAATTTATATCCATAAGTATAATTGACAAAATTTCAGTTCCCTCTAATCTTAGAGCAAATTTTTGATCTGTCTGATTCTCGCATTAAAAGATTAGTACTGAGTCAGATAAAACATTCACCAGGACAGGAGATCTATTGAATGTCTGAAGCAACTGGCAAAAAAGCCGTTTTACAGCTTGATGGCAAAGAAATTGACTTACCAATTTACAGTGGCACTCTAGGCCCAGATGTAATTGACGTTAAAGATGTGTTGGCCGCAGGTCACTTTACTTTTGATCCTGGTTTTGTCTCAACGGCTGCTTGTGAATCTAAAATCACTTTCATTGACGGCGGTAAAGGTGTTCTTCTACACCGTGGCTACCCAATCGACCAGCTTGCTACTAAAGCAGACTACTTAGAAACTTGCTACCTTCTTTTGAACGGCGAGCTTCCTACTGCTGAACAAAAACAAGAATTCGATGCTAAAGTTCGTAACCACACTATGGTTCACGATCAAGTTGGCCGTTTCTTCAATGGTTTCCGTCGTGACGCTCACCCTATGGCGATCATGTGTGGTGTTGTTGGTGCGCTTTCTGCGTTCTATCACAACGGTTTCGATGTTGAAAACATTGACCACCGCGAAATCACTGCTATTCGCTTAATCGCTAAAGTTCCTACTTTAGCTGCTTGGACTTACAAATACACAGTAGGCCAACCATTCGTTTACCCACGTAACGACTTAAGCTACGCAGAAAACTTCTTGTACATGATGTTTGCTACTCCTGCAGACCGTGATTACAAAGTTGACCCTATTCTTGCTAAAGCAATGGACCGTATCTTCACGCTTCATGCTGACCACGAACAAAACGCGTCTACTTCTACAGTACGTCTTGCTGGTTCTACTGGCGCTAACCCATACGCATGTATCGCTGCGGGTATCGCGGCTCTATGGGGACCTGCTCACGGCGGCGCGAACGAAGCTGTTCTTAAGATGCTTGATGAAATCGGCACTGTAGAAAACGTTGCTCCGTTCATGGAAAAAGTGAAAACTAAAGAAGTTAAACTTATGGGCTTCGGTCACCGAGTTTACAAAAACTTCGATCCACGTGCGAAAGTAATGAAAGAGACTTGTGACGAAGTCTTAATTGCACTTGGTATCAACGATCCACAACTTGCTTTGGCTATGGAACTTGAACGTATTGCGCTTTCTGACGAATACTTCATCAAACGTAACCTATACCCTAACGTAGACTTCTACTCAGGTATCATCCTTAAAGCGATTGGTATCCCAACAGAAATGTTTACCGTAATCTTCGCTCTTGCACGTACTGTTGGTTGGATCAGCCACTGGTTAGAAATGCATAGCGCACCTTACAAAATCGGTCGTCCTCGTCAGCTTTACACTGGCGAAACTCAACGCGATATCCAAGGTCGTTAATTCGAAAGAATTGTGCGAATCTAAAAACCGTCCCTTTGGGGCGGTTTTTTTATGCAGCTAGAATTATTTTGCGCTATTGAACAGCCCCATCTGACTGAATTTTCCAACTCAATCATTAGATAAAACGATGCATCACAAGCTATAAAGTATGGTGTATATTGCTGAATGTATTTTAAATCGCCATTTTCTAGAAAATCTCACACTGTTTCATCAGATAGCGTCATAAAAAAAGCCTAATTCCACGTAGAAATTAGGCTGTAAACAAAAGGTTTAAATATTGATGATCCTTTATTTTGGCTTATTGAGTTAGGCAACTTTTAATAAACAATATTTTCTAAGCAACCGTCTCATAGTCTGCCAAGTCTACCTGTTTTAGACGCTGCTTTAACTGTTTCAGTGACCACGGCCAAGCTGCAAAATTGCGCCCATTGGCATCTAAGTAATAGCTCTTACAGCCGCCACTATTAAAGACTGTAGTCTGTAGATGTGTCTGTACTTTTGCATTGTGATAGGCCAATACATTTGGCTTAATTTCAAGCCGCTGTATCTTCTCTTGTTTCATTTTTAACAAGGCATCGACGATATATCCAACCTGTGCTTCTGCAATCCCAATAAATGAATCATAAACCAAAATATTTGGCCCGAGCACCAAAAAGGCATTGGGTACTTGCGCGATACTAGTCCCCAAAAACGCTTCGGGAGAACTGTTTTTCCAAAGTTCTGACAATAACTCCCCTTTGGCATTTTTTACACGTTGCCCAATCGGCGGATGAGAAACTTCAAAACCTGTGCCCCAAATAATGACATCGACTTCATGACGTTCACCATTCGCAGCAATAACAGTATTACCTTCTATTTCGACTAAACCATGTGGTACAAGTTCGACATTAGCTTGCTGCAAAGCAGGATAATAGTTATTGGCAAATAAAAGACGCTTACAACCAATAGAAAAGTTTGGTGTAACTTTTTCACGTAATTCAGCATCTTGAATTTGTGTTTTTAACAACTGACGACCCAAATAATTCACAGGCTCTAAAAGTGAAGGATTACGCAGTCCTAAATTGATACCATTTAATATACCAGCTACACTTTTTCGCCAAGTTTCTTGAACAGCTGGAAAGCGGGTAATAATGCCTTTCGCACGGTCATTCAGTGGTAAATCTGCTTTTGGTAATACCCATGGTGCGGTACGTTGAAACACCACCACATTTTTGGCAATAGGTTGAATCTGAGGAATAAACTGAATCGCAGATGCCCCCGTACCAATCACCGCAATACGTATATCTTTTAAGTCATAGGCATGGTTCCATCGCGCAGAATGGAACATTTCACCTTCAAAGCTTTCAATACCTTTAATTTTTGGAATTTGAGGTTCAGTAATCGGCCCAGTTGAAAAAATTACCGTTCTCGCGGCATACTTACCTTTGCTCGTCTCCAATTGCCATTGCTTTAATTCCTCATTCCATTCCGCTGCAATCAATTCACAGTTGAACTGAATGTTACGATAAAGCCCATGCTGCTCTGCCACATCCTCTAAGTAGTTCAGAATCTCAGGTTGCTTGGCAAATAAATGACTCCATTTATGACTCGGCGCAAATGAAAAAGAATACAACGCCGAAGGAACATCACATCCACAACCTGGATAGGTGTTGTCGCGCCATGTTCCTCCCACGCGATTGGCTTTTTCTAAAACCACATAATCGGTATAACCCCGTTCATTCATTTGATGAGCAGCAGCTAAACCTGATATCCCCGCACCAATCACGATGGTATCGTAGACACGCACTTGATTTTCTACGCTTGGTTTTTCTAGGCTAGGCTCTGACTCTGATTGGTCTTGTACTGCTTTTTTTGCTTTGGCAGAAGACGTTACAGGACGACGTGCATTAGTTTGCGTTGTTGCCTTTTTAGTTTGAGTTTTCTCTTGATCTAATGCTTTTACATCTTCGTCATGTAATTGTGTCGGCATATTCATGCTTTTGCTCCCGACTTTTTAATATAGTTGTTAAATAAGGGATAACCCATCCCCAATAAGCGGGTATAGGTTTGCGGGGATAGACGCTTTAACCACCAAAATAATTTGGCATCAGGTTGCGGAATGGTATACAACTTCTCTGCATCTAAATTATTCAATGTCAAATTGACGACATCGTGGCTCGTCGTAAATGCATGATTCATCAGCAGTTGATCAGCCAAGCCTGAATATCGATTGGGTAAGCGTCCATTTTTCATGATATTGGTCGGCACCAAAGTTGGGCATAGTACATTCACACGGATATTTGCCGATCTGAGCTCTGCCGATAAAGTTTCAGACAATGCCAACACACTCGACTTCGTCACGTTATATGCTGTCATTTCTGGTGCAGCGGTATATGCCGCAGCAGAAGCAACATTAATAATCGCGCCCCCCTGCTTATTTTGTTTCAACTTGGGTACAAAATAATGGCAGCCATGCACCACACCCCACAAATTGACATGCATGCACCACTGCCAGTCGTCTAAACTCAGTTCATCAAATTTACCACCCAGCCCGACGCCTGCATTGTTGATCACCAAGGTCACAGCATGTCCCATCAACTGCTCAGCTTGCTCTGACAATGCTTTTACTTCTTCAGCTTTACCTACATCACACTGCACCGCATAAGCATTTGATGATGTCATGGATTGAATTTGATCCACCGTTTCTTGCGCTGCCTCTAAATGAATATCGGCACAGACCACTGTTCCGCCACGACGAGCCAACTCCAAAGCGAAACTTCGCCCAATACCACTGCCTGCACCAGTGACCACCGCATAGGCATTTTCACTTGGCTTGTTCTTTTTTCCAAATAGACCCATGGTTTTGTCCTTTTATCGTTTTAATGCTGGGGTAAATTCTTTGACAAAATAAGGTGTTAACACACCATCAACAGGGTTCAGCAAACGCTTTTTGTAATATTCAAGAAATGCAGAAGTGTCATGATCATTTGGGTGAAAACTTGGTCGTAAATAATCAAAAATATGCCCGAGGCTGCTGCCATAAACACCATCTCTTAGCCCAAAAATCAGTTGGAAACTGCGCGGAACATCTTTCCAGTAGCTTAGGCTAATCAAATTTGATGGCTTTCTGTAGAAAGGGACAATCGATGCACCAATTGAAATCAAACCCAAAATGGTAATTAATGCAGGGAAAAAGCCAGCAATACGTAAAGCATAATTACCTGATAATTCTTGATAAACATCATAGGCAATGTCTTTGTGTTCAGACTCTTCCAACATATGCCACATCCAAATGGCGCGCTGCTTTTCATCTATTGAATTAAAAAAGATTTCTTCATGATTCATCATGTATTCCGCAAGCACTGCGGTGAAATGCTCAATTGCTGCCATTAAGGATAACTTCATTGGCTGTGGCATACGTTCAAAACCATAGGCAAAGACGTAGTGTTCTAACTTTCTAAAAAATTGCACAGGCAGATTTCTTGCGCGATACGCTTCATTCATTTCTTCATGCATACGTGAATGAATAGCCTCTTGCCCAATCAACGACGTGACACGTTGTCTTAATACAGGATCTTGAATAAAGTCGCGATGATATCGAGCAGTATCAATCACCAAATCTTCGCCACGGGTTAAGAAAATAGATAAAGATGCAAAATAGGCACTGGCCAATTCTGCATTCATATAAAATTTTGGATCAATTTTTTCTGGTTCGAAATCAAATTTCATATGACGAATAGGTACAACGGCAGACTGTTTTGTTGGGTCAAAGACAGGGCCTGCAAATACGCGTGCTAAAGTTTTTTTTATCGGTTGAAAAGCGCTCATGATTTTGCTCTCAATTTGGGTGTTTACCGTTCATTGACTTCATGTCGATTAAAGTAAAAACACATAGATTGAGGATCAAATTAAGTGAGATAGATCACTAGGCCATTAGCAAAACCGACCTCTAGATTTGCAAAAATGCTCAAATATTTTCTTTGTCAGACAATCTTTAAAACATCAATGCTGCATGGCTCAAAAGCTTGTCATTAAAGGTCATGGCGTATTTTTTTGTGAGGGACGATTATTAGATTTTTTGCACTTCGCCAGTCACAGATTGATAGACCCATTGATGATCAAACAGGCTGTCATCTAAATGATCTAGTTTAAAATTACCGATAGCCACAGCATAGAATCCATTGCCCTGCTGCTTCAAATGTGTAATCTCTTGCATGAGTTCTTCAGTCAGTTGACCCATTATAAAGTCGGAAATCACCACCACATCGGCATGTACAAAATTCGGTTGTTTCAGCATGTCCACGGCATGATTCATCGCAGGGATAATATCGGTTCCCCCATGAAATGACTGCCCTAAAAAGTGAATGACATCATCCAAAGCGCTGTTACGCTGTAAATTCAGCGCGGTTAAATTGGTCGAGAAATTCACCAAATACATCGCTCGCTTTTCTTTTAGCGCTCGAATAGATAAATACAAACAAATCGCTTTGGAAATCAGTTCAGGTTGCCCATTCATTGAGCCACTCGTATCTAAGCAGACAATCATCGGGCCTTTTTGTCCGACTCGACGCTGCGTATGGCGTTGGTCTTCAATCACCCGTCCCTGTTGCTGACCTTGTCGATTAAAACTCATCAAGTTAGATTCTAAATATTTCAAATCAAATAAAACCTGCAAGTCTGGATCGGCTAATAGCGCCAACTCGCTAGGTAAAGCCATACTGAGTTCTTGTGCCAATTTAATTCCTGTAATTTCCTCTTGCGCCATCGGGGTGTGAATAAGCTGCTGTGGTTCTTGTTCTAACTGAGCAGAAATCCGCTTACGTGGCATACTCGGCTGTGCGCTTCCAATCATTTGACATAGGCGTTTAAGCGCCCGATCTTGCTCGAGATAATTCGCCCATTGCTCAAAGTTCTGTACATCATGCTCAGTTAATTGCCCTTTGGAATAGTCCAGAAAAATCCCAGTTTCAAACCCGACACTGTCATGGTGCTTGACCATTTTCGACAATGTCGCAAGAAAATCTTTGATTTCATCTAAAAAGGCATCTCGTTGTAAACAGAGCTGCTCAAACTCCCAATGTGCAATGGCTTCGGTGAATTTGCGCTGCCATTTGCCTTTGAATAGCTCTATTTGTAATTGACGCTGCTGCTTGGTCAGCAATGGCTGTTGGCTCTGTTGCCACATTTCAGTGAATTCTGGAATCCCTAATGTTTGCATAAAGGCGGCATATTCAGCACGGAATTGAACAAAATCACCCTGCTCCCAATGCTTTAACACAAGCCAATATTCCAATTGCTGCTGCGCCACTGCATAGGGATGCTGCTGATCTAAACTCGACTTTGCCTGAAAGGCCCATTCCTGAATTTTTTGATCGAGCTTTTTTGCAACTTTATGATCTTTCAACCAATGTTTTAAGCTGGATTGTTTTAATTCATCATAAAGCTGCGAACTTAATTCATCGAGCGCCGATTGGGTTTGTTGTCGTGTCGGTTTTAATTGCGACATAACTGTTCCAAGCGCTCACAATCTTGCAACTGCAATTGATATCTTGCCAATTGCTGCTCAATAGATTGAATTAATTGTTGAATATCCTGTTCAGTGACAAAGACCGATTTAAACTGATGTTTTTGGCCGTTAAAGCGCTCCGTTAACAGATCCAATTCTGTTTGAAACAGTGTTTTGAGCTGTTGAATTTCGTGTAACAGCTCATATTGGCTTTGTGCTGAAAGAGAGCTGCGTGGACTGCCTTTGGTATGTTTTATATACGGCGTCACCACTTCTTCTAGGCCGTAATAGCCACCTTTTAACGTACACACTCTTGAACCATTAAAATTACATACGATGCCACGCACTTCTTCACCGGTATCATCTAAGGCAAAGAAGTCCTTTTTCGTATCCATTTTATCCAGTTCGAGATACAACACTTTATCTTTATAGTGTCGATCTAGATTGGTCACTGCACGTAAGTAGTCAGTGCCATGAATTAAATAACTCTCATACACATCATCGGTATAATAAAAATGATTGAGCACCCGCTGTTCAAGTGCATCCTTCTCTGCCACATGCTGTTCGAATTGCAAACCGTAATTTAAGCCATTTTCAGCCAATACTTCATCTATCTGCTGCGAAACAAAGGCAATGTCTTCAGGCTGATTCCATAAGCAATGTTTTAAAATTAAAAAATCACTCAAAATCACCGATGGACGATCATTTAAAAATGCACAGGTTTTGACTAGATAAGCCACACGTTGCCAACGACGGTCAGAGACATAGACCACGTGATCTTCAAAGTTACGATTGAGTCGATTTTTAAGTTGATCAAACAGATTTAAAATCGATTCGGGTAATTCCACCTGATAAATCTGTTCCCGCCAATCTTGTAGCTCCGCTTTTTTTATTTTTAAAGTTGCATCGACTTCAACACTGACTTGACTCGGCTTGGCCTGTAACAGTGCATGAAAGTTTTCTGCAACAGCAATCGGTGGCACTTCTAAACGCAAAATAAAACGATCATACAAGGCATCTAAGCCTTGATTGGGTTCAGGAATTTCATTCGATGCACTAACCAAAACATTTAATGGAACTTTTTGGACAATGTCACCATTTTTAAAACTCCGCTCATTCACCAAGGTCAGTAAAGTATTTAAAATCGCTGGACTGGCTTTCCAAATTTCATCTAAAAAAGCAAAATCTGCCCGTGGTAAATAATGTTCTGTTTTACGAATATATTGATCTTCTTTTAAGGCTTTAATTGATACTGGGCCAAAAATTTCTTCAGGCGTACTGAAACGATTCATCAAATATTCAAAATAGTCATGGACTTCAAAAGCAGAGGCGATTCGACGTGAAATCAAACTTTTTGCTGTGCCGGGCAAACCATATAAAAAGGTATTCATGCCCGCAACACCAGCCAGCAAACTCAAAGCAATAATCTGCTCACGTTCATACATATTTTTGCTGATTTCAGAAATTAAAGTATTGATCCGTGCTTGCATCTGATTATCTGTTTGACCGAAAACTAAATTGTAACGCCCTAACCGATTTTTCGCTGTAGCAGATGCAAAAATATCGCTTTTTAAATACAGCGCAACAGCGTGATATTGTATTTTCAGGTTATAGTAAAACTACACATCCCTTTGGAACTCTAGAAACTTTTCATCATGTTGCCCTTCTTTCCTACACTCATCCGACTGTTAAAACTTGAAGGTTTTAAATATCGATCCCTCACGGCAGGTGAAATATCCATGTGTCAGAGTGTATTTGGGGATTTGATTCAATATGAGCAAGTGAAAGTGATGAATCACCCTTTTTTGCCTTGGCAATCTGCGCATGTGGTCATGGCGCCTCAGGGGTATATCCATGCACGAAATTTACTGTTTAAAGCGGACTATGCCAAAGCGTCTTTAGGATATCGTGCCCTGTTTATTCATGAGATGGCCCATGTTTATCAATACCAGCAGCAGATCAATGTTTTGGGTCGTGGCGCTGTTTTACAGATGGCGTATTTCTTCAGTTTTAAAAAATATAATCCATACCGCTATACCCTCAAACCACACAAAGCATTTTTTGACTACAACATTGAGCAACAAGGCGACATTGCTCGTGACATCTATTTAAAGCGAATTAAAAATATTATTTTATATCCAGAACTTGTTCATCACATTGAGCTGTAAAGCGTCAATGCTCTTTGACGAATATTTATAGATAAAATTAAATATCGCCTGATCATTCTATTTCACACTAGTGCTTGGCCATTGACGCTATTTTAAGTACAAAAAAACAGCATTATATTTACTTTATGGCACATAAGCTCAGCTAGGCTTTTAAAAGCTATGAATACCTCTAGTATCTCGCTTAAATTCAGATAAAATAGGTTCACCTTATTTTTTTGCTTTGCATCAAAACAAGTGAATTATCATACGATGATGGTGTTTTGTTTTCGCCTTTCGGCAGTATTTTTCGTATCTAAATACACTCGCTGAATAATCACAATAATACAAATCAGTGTGTTAAGTGTATTCACCTATAGGAATAGGATTTAGTTGGAATGAATAGTTTTAAAATTGCACTTGCTCAGTTCTCTCCGCATATTGGTAATCTAGAATCAAACGCAGCAAAAATGCTTCAACAAGCCAATGCTGCAAAAGAACAGAACGCAGATATTATTGTTTTTCCTGAACTTTCTACAGTTGGTTATCCTGCTGAAGATTTATTATTACGTCCAAGTTTAAATAAACGTACACAGCAAGCTTTTGAACAATTGGCGAACGTTAAGGACATCGTTTTAGTCTTTGGTTTTGTGAATCAAACTGAAGATGGTCAGCGCTATAACTCTGCTGCTGTCATGAAAAATGGTCAAGTTCTCGGGATTTACAATAAACAAAATCTTCCAAACTATAGCGTTTTTGATGAAAAACGTTATTTCAGTGAGGGTCATCAACACCTTGTCTTTGAATATTTAGGTCATAAGTTTGGTGTGTTGATTTGCGAAGATGTTTGGGCATTACCAACTGTTCAACAGCTTGCTCAGTTAAATGTTGAAACCGCTTTGGTTTTAAATGCTTCACCTTATGAAGTTGGTAAACCACAGCATCGCATTGAAACCATGGCTGCATTGACCAAACAATTGAACATCAATCTGGTTTACTGCAACCAAGTGGGCGGTCAAGACGACCTTGTCTTTGATGGTACAAGCTTTGTGATGAACAATTCAGGTGAAGTTGCATTGCAAGCACCGAGTTTTGTTGAAGATCTATATATCGCAGAATACGATGCTGAACAAAAAGCCTTTAAACCAGGTGCAATCACGCCTGTATTAAATACCATGGCTGAAATCTACCAAAGCCTTGTAATCGCAACCCGTGACTACGTACAACGTTCAGGCTTCCCTGGCGTGATTTTAGGTCTATCTGGTGGTATTGACTCAGCATTAACTTTAGCGATTGCTGCCGATGCGATTGGCGCAGATAAAGTTCAAGCGGTCATGATGCCATATACTTATACTGCACAAATCAGTGTTGAAGATGCTGCTGAACAAGCCAAGAATATGGGCGTGACTTTTGGTATTGCCGAAATCAATCCAATTGTGAATGGTTTTATGCAAACCTTGTTCCCATTCTTTGGCAATGCACCGACAGATGCAACTGAAGAAAACCTACAAGCGCGTTCTCGCGGTACATTGTTAATGGCCTTATCGAATAAGTTCGGCAATTTAGTCCTTTCTACAGGGAACAAGTCTGAACTATCTGTAGGTTACTGCACATTGTACGGTGACATGGTCGGTGGTTTTGCAGTTCTTAAAGACGTATATAAAACGATTGTATTTGAACTAGCAAAATACCGTAATAGCATTTCAGAAACACCTGTGATCCCTGAACGTGTAATTACTCGTCCACCTTCTGCGGAACTTCGTCCAGATCAGAAAGACCAAGACTCATTACCTGAATATGAAGTATTGGATGCCATCTTGTATGCGTATATCGAAGAAGACATGAGCCAAGATGACATCATTGCCAAAGGTTTTAATGCTGAAGTCGTGAAAAAAGTCATCCGTTTGGTTGATCTAAACGAATACAAACGTCGCCAAGGCGCGATTGGTCCACGTATCAGCTCACGTGCATTTAGCCGTGAACGACGCTACCCAATCGTGAATGGTTGGAAACCGGGTATCTAATTATTCGATTCAAATTAAAAAAAGCCCAGTTCTATAACTGGGCTTTTTATAGGCGCAAAAAACACAGCAGTAAATATGAAAAGTAATTGAGATGTGTATTTCAAAAGTTAGGTCATAAAATAATGCAGTTAAAGATTTGAGTTCTCTTTTATTTCCACATAAATATCGTAAATAGATCATTTTATTAGTGCTGTAATTATTTCAATCTATTTGACTTTTTCTAGGCACAAAAAAAGAGACCAAGCTGAGAGCTTGGTCTATAAAAATGGTGGCTATGACGAGACTTGAACTTGTGACCCCCGCATTATGAGTGCGGTGCTCTAACCAACTGAGCTACATAGCCGTAAACTGTGGTGGCATTATCTAGATTTCATACATTATCGTCAAGCATTTTTGTTTGCAATTGTTCAGAGTTTAAACAAGCAAAGTTCAAGATGTTACTATTTAAGCAAATCATGCTATTTTTAGCCCTAATTACTATATTTTTTGATTAAAAATTAGAGTTTTATCATGCAATTCAATTCGATAAAAAAAATCTGTCTGACCCTTAGCCTAACCGTTATGACACTGACGGGCTGCCAAATCGTCTCCCCAATTTTTGTTGACTATAATGGTGTGCGACGTGATGTGGCGACTTGGATTAATAAACAGCCTTTATTGAGCATGCAACAAAAGCGCAGCATGGCTCAACTTAGCCGAGCACAGCAACCAATCATTCGTCTCGACTTCAATGATCAGGAGAAGTTAGTCAGTGTTGCGCGCGCCAATGAAGCTGCGATGTATTGTGCCAATCAGCATTTATCAGCGCGACAAATTCAACGCCTGCAAAAACAGATCTTCCCTGAAGATGCGTTGCATAAATTAAGCTTGCTTGAGCAACAAGCATTGCATATTACCCTGACAGAGCAAGAGAAACAGTGTGATTAAAACCATGTCTGCTGTTGGATGAATTCATCTAGGCTCAATTTTTTCAGCACCAAATTGTCTTACAATCTAGACATAGCTGCTTACATTATTGAGCATTTTTGCTATCGCTAAGCGAGGTGAAAACAAGTCTATATTTTTGCAATATTTTTATTGCGAATTTCGCAATATCCTTATGAATTTACTTGGTTTTATTCCCAAATAAAAAAGCGTATGATGAAACTATGATCAATGTAAGTAGCGCTTTTTTTCAGGTTTTTCCATCCAAATTCAATTGATCAGATAAGGAGAAATAAGATGGCTTTAAATAATATTTTAGTTCCAGTGGACGGTTCAGAAACTTCTTATGCTGCGGTGGCTAAAGCTGTCGAGTTTGCAAAAACTTTTGGCAGTAAAATTACTGTGGTTCAAGTACTGACGCTCGATCCATATATTGCTGCAGAGTATATTTCAGCAGCGCAAACCAATGATTTAATTGAACGTGCTCGTGCATCGATTTTAAATACACTTGAAGAAGCAAAAGCGAAATTTTCAACTGAAGGTGTCACTGTTGAAACTCGCTTACTTGAAGGTCAAGTGGTGCATACAGAACTGGTTAAAGCTGCAGAAGAAACACATGCGGACTTGATTATTATTGGTTCACATGGCCGTACAGGGATCAAAAAATTCTTCTTGGGCAGCGTAGCTCAAAGCGTACTAGGTGCTTCAAACATTCCTGTTTTGGTTGTACGCAAATAAGCCATTAGATTTATAGCGTGAAATAAAAAGCCTTCTGATCCTAGAGGGCTTTTTATTGACTACTTCATCAATTATAAAATTAAAATTCTATGTTTAAGGCAAGGATTTTTTAAGGTATCCATTGATATTGTTTCAATGAGATGCGTCCATTCACTACAAAGACATTTTCAGCTGCCAATTTCAATTGCTGGATATTTTCACCTTTTTCATTGCAACGCTGCGTGCTGATTTTTCCCTGAGCATTCACCACCCGATGCCATGGGATCGTTGATGTTGTATCTAGATGCTTTAGTACATAGCCAACCAGTCGTGCATGCTTCGGTAAACCCGCTAATTTGGCAATTTGTCCGTAAGTGGCAATCTTCGCCTGCGGTATCAATTGAATGACCGACAAAATTTGCGTTGCCAATTCATCACTCTGCTTCATCTGATCTCCTTTGAGCCGCATAAAAAAGAGAACCCGAAGGTTCTCTTTGATTAATATTTAATTTTGACAGATTAGTACAGTAATTGGTTGTGATCGATTAGATCTTGTAAAGTCACATCGGTATTTTTCAAAGTGAGTAATTCAACTTTATCACCAAATTTAGATCCTGTTCCATCACGATCAATGCTGATCACAGTGTTGCCCTTGCCATCAGATTTAACCGAAACAAACTGATCAATATTCGACTGATTGACATTTTGACCTTGTAACAAGGCTTTGATATTCACTTTATCGCCTACAGACGAATTAAAGTCATTCCAAGTATCATGTCCATTACCGCCCGTTGCATCGGCTTGATCCAATACTTTATAAATAACCGTATCAATGCCCGCTTTGGTGTTGAATTGATCATTGCCTACTTTATCTGTCACAGTGACTTCAATGGTTTCACCCTTGGTTAATTAATTTTTAAATTCAACATCAAAATTCCCTGATAAATCCACTGTGCCTGCGCCAATGACTTTGCCATCTTGATCTTTTACTTCTACCGTTGTACCCGGCTCACCTTCACCTGTGACGTGCTCACCATCATCGGTGATCACCACATCTTTAGACGCGTCAGGTTTAGTCGTATCCTTAGAACCACCAGAATAATCAGATTCACCAACAATAGCTGCACCCAATAAACCAGCACCATCTGCTCCCGCAATTCAGGGTAAAATTACATCCGTCAATGAATCGTTATAAAGCAGCAGTTTAATTTCTTCTAAAAGTTGATACTGAATAACATCCGCAATATCACCATTGGCTGTTGTAAATTTTGCCCAATACCATGTACCGTCTTCACCCTCAAATACCAAACTATTGTCTGGTGTCGCCTCACTAAAATAGTTTTGTACAGTAATCACTTCCCCATTTTTTTAAGGTGATTATTACGTCAGCACCATTCTTTGTAATTGAAGTAACATCCTCTTTCCTGATTTTGAGTACGATGACAGAATTTTTGATAAGCCCAACTTGATTGGATTCAACTTGATACAAAACTTTATGACTTTCTTTAGAAATGACAGAAATTTACGACATAGGTAAAACCTCATTTATTTACATTAGGGCCGTTTTTATTTTTTTTGGTTTTGTAATGAGTTATTGGTGACTAATAATTTCTTTAATTACAAATCATTAAAACCAATTTTTTTAATTGTGTGCGTTATATCATGCTTTGTGTATTTTTTTGCATAATTGTTTGAATATTTTAATATTTTTATCAATACATTTAGATTTTAGATCCATCTTTATGCAAGTAATAACAAACACTTATTTATGTGATGTGAGTCACAATAACACCAATAAATGACCAGTCATAATTTCCCTCCATTTTGATGTACCATGATGAAACATAACTATAAATAATAAAAGGAAATGCTCAAGCATTTCCTTTTTTAAGTCAAACAAAACAGTTTTAGAAGTTTTCAGGGTTCTCCAAACGACGAACTTCTTGCACTTTTTCTGGGTTATGTACAGCAGCAACACCATCATCCGCTTTGGTATCTATTAACGCTTCTGGGTTATAAACCGTAATGGTTTCATTACCATGGATATCTTCACCCACAATATATTGGAAACCCTTTTTATTCATTTTATGGCACATTCTTTGGTACCAACCTTTAAAGCCTTTGGTTTCTTCATTCGGATTGTAATAAAAAGCATTCATCACAGCAGGTAAACCCAGACCACACACGAGGCCCGACATTAATACTGCGATAAATGTATATCCAATCAAGATACTACTGTATTCACTAAGTTCAGGAATATTGGCAACCGCAAGGATCAAAGCCAATGAAATGCCTCCACGAACCCCACCCCAGGATAAAATCGCAAGACTACCGTTATAGCTTTTTTTACGGAAACTCGGGAAAAATGCGAAAGATAAATAGTTTGCTGCAAAGCGCGATGCATGCAAAATAATAAACGCCACCATGCCGCCTAAAATCAAGCTAAGACTTAAATCTAAGATAAATAACTCAAGACCGATCAGGGTAAATAAGAAGGAATTGATGATTCCTTCCACGGTATGCCAGAAATGGTTCACTTCCCTGATTTCTCGGTCTTGGAGGATTTCTTTCCATTTATTCCCAACGATCAGACCACCAATAACACATGCAATTGGTGCAGATGCATGTGCGAATAAAGCGACTAGATATGAACCACTTGCCAATAATGCTGTGGTTAAAATCAAGGACTCCATTTCATGTTTACCGCGGAGTAAACGTAAAATCCCTAAACCAAATGCCCAACCAATAATGATTGCAACAACAATTTCATATAACAGTGTTTCAAGCGTACCAAGGACGGTAAAATGCTCACCTTGCAAAACATTGAGTAAAGTCATAAACACGGCAATACACATGGCATCATTAAAGAGAGATTCGCCTTCTAATTTCACCATCAAATGATGTGGCGCACGTACCGAACTTAGTACACCTTTAACCCCAATTGGGTCGGTCGCACCTAAAGCCGCACCTAATAATAACAACACCAATAAATCAACATGATGACCAATTAAGAACTGATAACCATATAAGGCAACACCAAAAAACACCGCACAAAGCACCAAGGCAATACTGGCCAATATACTGATCGGCTTCCAATGCAAACGTAAATCTGAAACTTTAAATTTCAAGGCAGATGAGGTCAAAATAAAACAAATCACGCCATTAATTAAAAAGTCATAAAAGTCGATATGACGAACGGCCTCTTCAATATTGTGCAAATTAATCGTCACAAATTGATTGCCATTGAGCAGGCTTGCGCCCCATTGCAAAATAAAGACAAAAATTGCAGAAACAATGGGAACACCTATGGCTTGTGGAAAACCCAAGATACGTTTATTAAAAATCGTGGTTGCAATCGAAAGTGCAAAAATAACGGTAAAAACCTGTAGAAAAAAATAATTTCCCATTTCGTTCCCAATTTTGGTGCTCTGTCGCCTACAGAGTGAGATATAGGTATTTTAAAAATAAATACTAAATTATTTGGTATTTAAAAATAAAATATTCTAACGAATTTTATCTAAATACCGTGTATAAATTCAGTTTTTTTCACATCTTTTATCAAGATCATTTAACATAGCAAGCCTGCATAGATTTTATGCATTTTCATCATCTACATGATTTCTCCTATGCATCAGACTATTAAAACTGTTTTTCGACTCTTTTTTGCTGCGGTGATCTTTATCATTACGGCGGCCCTGCTCCTCACTTGCTATAGCAAGTCACAGGAAATTTTACGTGCTGACCACTATTTTAGTCAGGCAAAAACCATCTCACTGGATTCAACACCCAAAGAACAATTGGTTTTGGTCTCCAATAATGAATCACCCGATCGTGCGATTTTTATCATGCTGGCGAATAATGGTTATCTTGCCAAACTGAATTGTGAAAACTATGCACAAGATATTTGTCTAGATGAATTTAATCAGCAACACACCCGACAAATTCAACACCTCGATTTACTGAAAATCGGACAATTTCAATATATCCAAAATGTGAGTTTCACCAATAGCCGCACTGGTCAAAAACAACAATTACGCTATAGCGATGCCCAATTAAAACAGTTCTATCAAAACGATATTTCAGGCCTTAAATATACTGTTTTTGGCGTAGCTTTATTTGCATTTGCCGCCTTGTATGTCAGCTATCGCATTGTTCGAAACTTCAAATCATTTCTCAACAAATAAGCTTCAATCTATTTTTCAATGAAAAAAGAGGATGTTTTGCATCCTCTTTTTTGTTTTAAATGGCTTGATTAAAGGTATCACAGCTATTGATATTGCCTGATTTCAACCCTGTCTGGAACCATTTCATACGTTGTTCACTGGTGCCATGCGTAAAGCTGTCTGGGACCACTTGCCCAGTTGCACTTTTCTGTAAATAGTCATCACCAATCTTATGTGCAGCGTCCATCGCTTCTTCTACATCACCCTGCTCTAAAAATTGGGTACGCTGTTGATTATGATGCGCCCAAATACCCGCAAAGCAGTCTGCTTGCAGTTCTTGCATAACCGAATAACGATTACCCTCAGCTTTAGATGCTTGCGCACGGGCCTGCTGAACTTGCTCAGAAATGCCTAAAATCGTTTGGATATGATGTCCAACTTCATGGGCAACCACATAGGCTTGCGCAAAATCACCCGCCTGATCTTGGCGACTCAATTCTGTTTGATTTTGTTCACCCGTAATGCCCATTTGCGTACGCATATCTTTAAAGAATGCGGTATCAATATAGACCTTCTGATCTGCTGGGCAATAAAACGGCCCCATTGCAGCTTGTGCTGTACCACAACCCGAGTTGACCACACCATTAAACATAACCAACTTAGGCGGTTTATACTGGGCATTTAACTGTTCTTGGAAGACTTTAGTCCATGTATCTTCCGTATCAGCCAAAACCGTTCCAACAAAATCCATCGCTTCTTGTTGTTCAGGTGTTGGATTATCCAGACCTTTGACTTCAGCCGTTTGCCCCTGTGAAGTCACTTGTTTAGTCGCCTGATAAGCTTGCTGCGGATCGACACCAAAAAATTTCCACGCAACAAATGCCACAACCAAACCGAGAATACTGATCCCACCCGCTTTTGCACCGCCACCACCGCGACGGTCTTCTACGTTTGAACTAACTCTTCGACCTTTCCAGCGCATAGTGATCTTCCTTATATAAAATAGTTGATATCCGTGCGTTTACAGATTAATGCTTTTGCGACTTTGGCCATACTTTTTGAACTAAAGATACAACGCACAGCACGATTAAACCTGCAATAAAACCTGTCACTAAATTAATTAAAGTCGGTGTTAATGCACCCACAATACTGCCAACTGTAGGAATATGTTCTGCATAATCTACAGAGCCTTCAATAAAATGGTGTAGTAAAGGCACACCATGGGTAATGATGCCACCACCCACTAAAAACATGGCAATGGTACCGACAATGGTCAATGTCTTCATCAACTTAGGTGCAAATGCTAACAAACCTTGTCCAACGGTCTTTTTAAATTGTGATGCTTGTTGAGTGAGATACAGTCCTAAGTCATCAATTTTGACAATCATCGCGACAAAACCATAAACACCAACAGTCATTAAAATTGCAATCACTGAAAGCACCATGACCTTGGTCCCAAATGCCGCAGTCGCAACCGTACCTAATGAAATCACCACAATTTCAGCAGATAAAATAAAATCGGTACGGATGGCTCCTTTAACTTTTTCTTTCTCAAAAGTCACCAAATCTGTTTCAATATGGCTCATCTCTTCACGAGCAACTTCTTCTGTTTTGGCTTTTTTATGATGCAAACTATGCAGGACTTTTTCCACACCCTCATAGCATAAGAACAAACCACCAATCATCAAAAGCGGTGTAATCAGCCAAGGTGCAACCACACTAATCAATAAAGCAGCCGGAACTAAAATTAATTTATTAACAAAAGAACCCTTGGCCACAGACCAAACAACTGGAAGTTCACGATCCGAACGTACACCACTGACTTGTTGTGCATTCAGTGCTAAATCATCTCCAAGGACACCCGCTGTTTTTTTGGCTGCCATCTTACTCATGACAGCAACGTCATCCAGCACAGTTGCAATATCATCAAGTAAGATTAATAAGCTACTCGCCATTATTTTTATCCTTTAGGCATTTTTTATTATTCTAATTCTATTTAACACTAAAATTGTATTTAGTTTTTTAATAATTAACAAAATATTCACCCATTTTTCAGTCAATTGTGCTGTGTCAGTAACAATCAAAAATAGAATGCCGTACAATGGGGACATTCTTTGAAAATCAGCCGTAGCTTTGACTACCACTTTGGAACAGATAATGAGTACTCAAGATAATCGTCCAGTGATTTTGACTGGCGACCGTCCGACTGGACAATTACATTTAGGTCATTTTGTAGGTTCTTTACGTTCACGTGTAGGTTTACAAGATTCGCATCATCAACATCTTCTTTTAGCTGATGCCCAAGCCTTAACTGATAATGCCGATAACTTCGAAAAAGTCCGTCGTAATATTATTGAAGTCGCAACCGATTATCTTGCTGTAGGAATTGACCCGACTAAAACCACGATTTGCGTTCAATCATGCTTACCAGCATTGAATGAATTGACCATGTTATATTTGAACTTTGTGACGGTTTCTCGCTTAGAGCGTAATCCAACCATCAAATCTGAGATTCAAATGCGTGGATTTGAGCGTGACATTCCTGCAGGTTTCTTATGCTATCCAGTGGCTCAAGCTGCCGATATTACAGCGTTTAAAGCATCTGTCGTTCCGGTGGGCGAAGACCAAATTCCAATGATTGAACAAACCAATGAAATTGTTCGTCGTTTAAATCGTCAAATTGGTCGTGACGTACTTCCTGAATGTAAAGCTTTACTCTCTAATGTAGGCCGTCTACCTGGTTTTGATGGCAAAGCAAAAATGTCTAAATCTTTGGGCAATACTATTGTGCTTGACGCGACTGATAAAGATATCAAGAAAGCTGTTAATGCAATGTATACCGACCCAAATCATTTACGTATTGAAGATCCGGGTCAAGTGGAAGGTAACGTCGTATTTACTTACCTTGATGCATTCGACCCTGATAAAGATGCTGTTGCAGAATTAAAAGAACACTATCGTCGTGGTGGCTTAGGCGATGGTACTGTGAAAAAGCGTCTTGAAGGTGTACTAAAAGAGCTGATCGGCCCGATCCGTGAACGCCGTTTAGAATTGCAAAAAGATCCTGACTACATCATGGATATTTTAAAAACTGGTACCGATAGATGCCGTGATATTACCCAACAAACGTTGGATGAGATTAAATCTGGATTGGGTGTGTTCCACTTCTAAATTTAAAAAAATTCCATAAAATTAAGCCTTTCCATTATGAAAGGCTTTTTTTACAAGCACTTTTCGTGAAGGTATTCACAAAATCTCCTTAGTTTTAACGTTAGGTAACATCACTTAACGTGAACACCAATGAAATGACTGACCGTTCACTCTATTATCTACTTATGTTTTAGGAATACCTAAATTCATAACATTTCTCCTTTACCGAACCTGTGAAAGCAGATTCGTTGTTATACGCAGTGAACACCCCAATCATTGCGTATTTTTTTGTCTAAAAATTGACAATTACCAATAGAAAAAAGTCCGCTATAAGCGGACTTTTCAATTAATAAATCATTTTAAAAACGAATATAAATTAGTAATGAAATAAACGTTTATCTAATGGTAGTTCAATTCCAATTGACGCTCCACCATCATTACCATTTAAATCCGAGTCACTCACCCAACCATTAATTTTTAAAGGCATATCTGGACGTAAATAATGTGTCCAAGTTAAGTCTAGAGCTTTAAATTCATCTTTTTCTGGAAATGCTGCATTGTTCAAAGCAGCACGTTCTGTTTCAGAAACTTTTGCAAAAAGTACACGACCATTTAGACGATTTAGTGGATCAATACGTATATTCCCACCCACTGAAACCATTTGAGCATCACCACCTAATGCATGACCAAGTGGATAGCCATGTTGATAGTATCCATCTGTGTAAATAGAGTGATTGTATGAAATGCCTTTGGCATCACCATTAGTTCGAGTATCAACCCATTCAGTATACAGTTGATAAGGCATATTATTTACACTTGAAGAATAATCAACACCTGCAAGATACATGCTTTTTGCTGGTAAACCACCTGCTTCATCTTCACCAATATATTGGCCGTAAAGACTAACTGGAACTTGCACAAGTGGTTGTAAATTCAAACGAGCATCAAAACCCGCGACTTGATTTGATGGATCAGCCTTACCTGTTCCAACATTATCTTTATTACCAATAAAGGCATCCCAAAGTGAACTAAAACTTTCGGGACGACCTTCGCCACTCCATTGTATAGAACGTGATGCTCCCAATTCCAAATATGGAGTAGGTTGTGCAGTTAGTCGAAGTCCAATGAGTTTTGCATCTGGGATAGCAGAATAATCATCTAACTGTCCAGCAAAAGCTTGATACTGCCAAGGGCCGATCCATGATAGCCATGGTGTTTCAAAAGCATTCTGTTGTGCACGCTGTGCAGTAACACCGTACACAGGACGACTCGCATCACCACGGATTAAACTACCGTCATGACCAGGCCCCCAATAAGTCGGAATCTGACCTGCAATTAACCATTGGTTCCAAAGCTTCCCGGCAATGTATGAGCCTTCCACATTTACATCTTGATCATTATTAATTTGCTGTTTATCTTCTGCATTTACACGTAAACGACCATCCCAATTTTCACCACCAACGTTGAGTTCAAGTGCACCTTGATATTGCGCTTTTTGATGATCACCAAAATTTTGCGGTAAATTATTTTTATCTGACTCTGCAAACAATTCTGCTTTTAATAATGCATTTTCGGCAGTCAATTTATTTTGAATACTTTGTAATACTTTTTGTTGTGCAGGTGTCATCACTTTTGCAGAAGTTAACGCTCGCTGTATTTCATCACCACTCATTGGCCATGTTGAGGTACTAATTTGAATAACGCCTTGCTGATTCAACCAATTCAAATCTGCGCGTAACTCTTCATTATTTAATACAATCCCCTGAGCAAAAACAGGAACTGATAATCCAAACAGTACAGCAGCATAGAGTGACTTTCTTAAATACATGCTCTTTTTCTCAAGTTTAATTCACATCCCACCTTAGATTTTTCAACTCATTTATTCAAGGGCGAAACTGTATCTCCTTTCATTTTTTTCATCATTTCGGTAAAGATGTTCAATAAAAATACAAAATAAAAAACCCGCAGTAAGCGGGTTTTTTATTTCAAAAACTAAATTAGTTTTTATGACGCATATGTGGGAACAAGATCACTTCACGGATACTTGCAGCATTCGCAAACAACATCACCAAACGGTCAATACCGATACCCTCACCCGCTGTAGGAGGTAAGCCGTATTCCAATGCTTCAATAAAGTCTGCATCGTAATGCATTGCTTCATCGTCACCCGCATCTTTTTCAGCAACTTGGGCTTGGAAACGTTCAGCTTGGTCAATCGGATCATTTAACTCTGAGAAACCATTTGCCAATTCACGACCACCGATGAAGAATTCAAAACGGTCCGTAATATGTGGATTTTCATCATTACGACGTGCTAATGGTGAAGTTTCCGCTGGATATTCTGTGATGAATGTCGGTTGACGAAGTTCTGTTTCAACAGTTTCTTCAAATACGATGGTTTGAAGTTTGCCTAAACCAAAACCAGGTTTTACTTGCTCTTTCAGTTCATTTTTAACAAAGTTTGCAAGAAACTCACGATCAGATACATTTTCAGCAGTGAACGTTGGGTTATGTTCAAGAATCGCATCAAACATCGAAATTTTCTTGAATGGACCTTTGAAGCTATACACTTCATCACCATAAGGCACATCAGTCGAACCTAATATATCAATGGCCAATTTTTCAAGCATATTTTCTGTCAAAGCCATCAGATCTTTGTAGTCTGCATACGCTTGGTAGAATTCAATCATGGTGAATTCTGGGTTATGACGTGTTGATACACCTTCGTTACGGAAGTTACGGTTAATTTCGAACACACGCTCAAAACCACCAACGACCAAACGTTTTAAGTAAAGTTCAGGCGCAATACGCAAGAATAAAGGCATATCCAATGCATTGTGATGAGTTTCGAATGGACGCGCAGACGCACCACCCGGAATCACATGCATCATTGGTGTTTCAACTTCCATGAAACGCTCATTGCTCAAATATGAACGAATACCTGACACCACTTTTGCACGAATTTCAAAAGTTTTACGTGTTTCTTCGTTCATGATGAGGTCTAAATAACGCTTACGGTATTTAACTTCAGTATCAGTCAAACCATGGAATTTGTCTGGAAGTGGACGGAGTGATTTGGTTAAAAGCTCAAAATGTTCAATATGAACATAAAGGTCACCTTTACCAGAACGACCAATATAACCTTCAATGGCAATAATATCGCCCAAATCGAGTGCTTTAATTGTTGCAAGAACATCAGCATCCAACTCTTTACGTGGTACATAAAGCTGGATACGACCAGTCATATCTTGGATTACGATGAATGAACCACGGTTCAACATCACACGACCAGCAACTTTTACATAAACCTTTTCGCCTGCTTCAATTTCTTCTTTTGATTTTTCAGCGAATTGATCTTGTAGGTCTTGTGCATAGTGTTCACGCTTAAATGTGTTAGGCCACGGGCTAACACCTGTTTCCTTGGCGTGCTCTTTGATGTGCTCTAACTTGGCATGACGCTGTGCAATTAAATCGTTTTCGGAAATGGCTTGTTCAGAAGTCGATTGAGCGTTATGTTGCGTCATCTCTGTCTCAAATAGTTAAAAAACGGAAGTTGCATAGCATAGCAGATTTCCTTTGAATTGAGCAGTAAGCAATGCGCGCATTTTTTTAATAAGTAGAAATTTATCGAAGTAAGATGTTTTAATCGTTATACCTTCAGGTAGACATAAAACATACCTTACAAATATGCAGTAGATAAAAATTAAATACTCAAGCTCGAAAACCTACATTTTAACGATATCAAATGATAACTAAAAGCTTTAAAAAATACTTATAACTATCAATACATTAAAATAAATATCAATAACTTAATTCAACCTTTTAATCTATTTTCTTTAAGACTAAAGTCTTTTAAATGCCTATAAATTAGACCAAAAGCTAAATTCTCTTTTTGACAATTCTCTCTACAATGAAGTCATAAAATTGTTGAAAAATAAAATATTCAACACATCCAAAAATGTTTTAAAACAGTGTGTAGAAAAACAATGACTTCCTGCTTATCGAAAATTCTGTTTTTACATGGATTGGATTCTTCCCGTGAATCTACGAAGTTCCATGCCATCAATGCAAAACAAAAATTCTGCATTGAAGTGGACTATCGCAACTTAAATTTTCAAACTGTTGCGGATTTTTACCACGAGAGTATTGAAACCATTAAGCCCGATATCATCGTCGGGCATAGTCTCGGGGCATATTGGGCATTAAAAATGTCGCTGTTTCATCGTATTCCGTGTGTAATTGCCAACCCGAGTCTGCATCCAGACTTTCGCGACGACTACCCTGCAATTAATGAAATGGATTTGGATCACGATATTCCACAAATTGCATATATCGAACGTGGCGATGAAATCTTAGATATGTATGAAGCAGAACAACAACTCGAAGACTATATGCAAGTTCAAGTGATGGATGGCGGACACCATCGTCTACAATGCCCTGAAAATATTAATGATTTAATCCAACATCTCGAATTAAACTATTTAAAAAAATAAATCATAAGATTAATCATAAGTAGCAACGTCTTTTTTATCAGACATAAAAAAGCCCTGTCATAGACAAGGCTTTTTACATTTTAAAACTGACGCTTAGGCAGCATCTGCTTCAGGACGTGTTTTATCATCTAAAACAGACCAAATATTTAGTCCTAAATCTTTATGCAAGTCAGGCAAATCTAAGAAAATGCTTGCGCCTAAAACTTGGTGTTTACATTTTTCAGCCAATTGTTTCACTGCACGAAGCGTACCGCCCGTCGCCAATACGTCATCCACAATAATTACTTTTTGTGATTCGATTTCAGCTGACATTTCAAGACGATCTAAACCGTATTCAAGGCTATAACCAACACCGACAACAGGTGGTGGTAATTTTCCGGCTTTACGTACCAACACCAAACCTTTGCCTGTACGCTGAGCAAGTAAGCTTGCCAAAACAAAACCACGCGCTTCAACTGCAATAAAGCTATCTACTTCTGCCAATTGCTCAGCTGGAATACTTGCAATTAGGGCATCAGTTAACGATTCGATGTTATTCATAAATAACGGCGTAAGGTCAAAGAAGCAAATTCCTGGTTTTGGGAAATCTTGGACAGTACGAATGTTAGACCACAATGCCGCAGCAGTAGAATTACTCATAATAGGAGAAAATAAATTAAGGAAGGAATGTGTGAATTTTAACGCGATTTGAGAGAAAAGAACAGCTAACCCCCGACTAAAATGCATATTTAAGATACAGCAAATTTACATAAGTTATTGATTATTAATATTGTATTTATTTAAAAAATATCAAATATATATTTTCCTAATCATAAAATAAAAGATTTTAGAGTTTTTTTCTGCAAGACTTTAGTCTATGAATATAGAAAAAGCGGTTTTTAGACCCCAATTCACGGAAATGAATTCCAATATAGCTTTCAATAGGCATAAATATTGTCAGACAATTTTCCCAGATCTGGGGTTTTGATGATATTTATTGTCCCTCACTGCCATTCTGCTTTTAATTTCACTCATTAAACTCTTAGCCACTTTACTTTATCGTTAGAACTGCGTAAAAATTTAACATAAGAGTCTACTGTATAAGGCTAATTAACCTTAAGGTATAAACTTATACAGTTATGAAGTATTTACTGACTTAATTTTGTGTCAGTTTTTGGAGAATGGAATGAAAAAGTATCAGTGCATCGTTTGTGGATGGATTTATGACGAAGCAGAAGGCTGGCCACAAGACGGTATCGTGGCAGGAACGAAATGGGAAGATATCCCAGATGATTGGACTTGCCCAGACTGTGGCGTCTCAAAAGTAGATTTTGAAATGGTTGAAATCTAATAAATAGAATCTAAGACCATCATCGTTATGGTCTTTTTTTTGTCTTTAAAAAATATGAAATGTGTTTGGAGTTGAGTATGCACCCTATTGTCATTATTGGTTCTGGTATGGCGGGATATGCCGTTGCACGTGAATTTCGAAAGTTAAATACTGAACTAGAACTTATTATGATCTGTGCGGATGATGCCATTAACTACGCTAAACCGACATTATCCAATGCGCTCGTTGGTAATAAAACTCCTGAGCAAATCCCTCTAGGGGATGCCGAAAAAATGTCGGCTCAACTCAATATGCAAATCATCAATAAGAGTTGGGTTAAATCCATTGATGCAGCAAAACATGAGTTTACTATTGAAAGCCAAAATGGAACTCAAACACAACTATATTCAAAACTCGTTTTAGCAGTCGGCGCAAATCCAATTCGCTTAGCTATTTCGGGTGATGGCAGTGAAGACATTCACGTCGTCAACAATTTAGATCACTACAAAGCTTTCCGTAAACAGCTTGCAGCACGTGAAGATAAACGTGTGGTGATTTTAGGGGCAGGCCTGATTGGCTGTGAATTTGCCAACGACCTCCAAAATACTGGGGCGAAAGTATCGGTGGTCGATTTAGCTCCGCAACCTTTGGGTCGCCTACTGCCGTCTCATGTTGCAGCTAAATTCCAAAGCAATTTAGAAGAAACGGGCATTCAATTCGTTCTAGGCACGACAGTCGAAAAAGTCTCACGTATTGAAAATGGTGACTATCAAGTGAGCCTTGCCAATGGTCAAAGCTTAGTGGCAGATGTTGTGTTGTCTGCGATTGGTCTACAGCCTGAGATTAGCTTGGCAAAACAAGCCGGCATTCACACCAGTCGTGGTGTATTAACCAATAAAGGCTTAGAAACCAACTTAGCAGATATCTATGCTGTCGGTGACTGTGCTGAAGTCAATGGTACCCTTCTGCCATACGTGATGCCGATCATGCAACAAGCGCGTGCTTTGGCAAAAACCCTCAATGGTGAACATACCGCTGTGCATTATCCAGCCATGCCTGTAGCCGTTAAAACACCTGCTGCACCATTAACTGTCCTTCCTGCGCCTATTGATGTTGAAACCCAATGGGAAACAGAAGAGCTTGAAGATGGCATGATTGCCCGTGCGATCGATCAAGATGGCGTATTACGTGGATTTGTACTGCTCGGTGCAACTGCTGGGAAGCAACGCTTAACTTTGACTAAGCAGGTTCCGGACTTGATTCCCGCTTCAGTTTAAGGTTTAAATACAAGGACGTCCTGATAATAATAGACGTCCTTTTTAAAGGAAAATAACAATGAATAGTGCCCTTCAGTTTAATATTTCACCTTATGCCTCTTTTATGCATGAAACTCGCGTAGAGTTAGGCAATGGCATTGAACTTCATGTCGAGGTGGGTGGTCATCCTGAAGATCCTGCAATCTTGCTGATTATGGGGCTCGGCGCACAAATGTTGTATTGGCCCGATTTCTTTTGTAAGTCCCTAATAGACCAAGGTTACCGTGTTATTCGCTTTGATAATCGTGATATTGGTCTATCAAGTAAAATTCGTAACCCAGGCCCACGTCTCAATACCTTTAAATTGATGGGACGTTTTGCCTTAGGTCTAGAGAATCAAGGTGCGCCCTATGACCTCTACGATATGGCAGACGATGTTGCTCTATTAATTGATCGTATGGGACTCGATAAAGTCCATATTTTAGGCGCTTCGATGGGCGGCATGATCGCTCAAATCGTGGCTGCACGCTATCCTGACAAAGTCCACAACTTAAGCTTACTGTTTACCAGTAACATCCAACCCTTACTTCCACCGCCATTTCCAAAGCAATTATTTAGTCTAATTGAAAAACCTGAATCTAACGATGAAGATGGCATTATTAACCATAGCCTGAAAGTTTTTAATATTATAGGCTCTCCAGGCTATATTAATCAGCTTGAAGCGATACAAACTGCACGTAAACTCTATAAGCGGAGTTATTACCCAGCGGGTGTACTTCAACAGTTTTTAGCAATATTATGTACAGGTTCCCTGCTGCAGTTGGATAAACAAATTCAGCATAAAACCATTGTGGTTCATGGAGCTCGTGACCGTTTGCTGCCGCCAAGCCATGGTAAGGCCGTTGCAAAGGCTATTTCAGGTGCTAAATTTGAATTAATTGATGGAATGGGGCATGATATCCCACCGCATTTTATTCCATATCTTAGCGGTTTGTTTGCTGATCACTTTAAATCATAAATTAGGACACTATGGCTGCATTACCATCCTTAAGACAGCTGTCATATCTAGTAACACTGTCAGAAACGCTACACTTTACTGAAGCTGCGCGTCGTTCTTTTGTCACCCAGTCTACTTTGTCTGGCGGGATCATGGAACTTGAGCGTTTACTAGGTGGCGTATTGGTAGAACGCGACCGTCAAAACGTGCGTTTAACTCCTCTTGGCGAACAAGTTGTCGGACGAGCCCGAGTTCTATTGGCAGATGCGCAAGACCTAATGCGTTTAAGTCGTGAAATGAGCGAACCTCTAACGGGTGATTTACATCTAGGGGTCATTCCCACTATTGCGCCATTCTTACTTGCGCCATTATTAGAAGAAGTGCATAAGCAATTACCAAAAATTCAATTGCATTTACATGAAGCACAAAGTGAAAAAATTGTAGAGAAACTCGAGCACGGTAATCTAGATATTGTATTACTTGCTCTTCCTTTCGATACACGTAGCTTGAAAGTTGCAGAAGTAAACAAAGAAAAATTGTTCTTGGTGTACAACAAAGCTGATCAAAATGCTGCTCAAGCGAAATCTCTAGACGACTTAGATTTATCTCGTTTAATGTTGCTTGAAGAAGGCCATTGCTTACGTGATCATGCTTTGAGTGCTTGCCCGATTGGTGAACGTAAAAATGACCATCGATTAAAAGCAAGCTCATTGCCAACTTTGGTTGAAATGGTTTCCGCAGATTTAGGCTTTACTTTATTGCCTGAAATTGCAGTTCATACCAATATGATCAAAGCCAATGAAGATTTGGCTGTGAAAGAAATTGAAGCAAGTCCTACACGCACATTGGCATTGGTAACACGTAAGAGTACACCGCTTCAAAGTGAATTTGATGTATTGCTTCAAATCTTGCAGAAAATCACTAACAATCTGCACTAACTAATCAGTGTGAAAATTAAAGAGAGCCCTGTGCTCTCTTTTTTATTTGGCAGAAATGAATAATGCAGAAGTAATAATATTGAGATGAGTTTACAATTGAAAATGAAAAATACATTCTCTAGAAAAAAGAAAAGGCTAACCCAAATAGGTAGCCTGATAAGGTAATATATGACTTGATGTATATCTCAATTCATCGCCTCAACAATATCTTCACACTAGCCAGATAAGTAAGAAGATAAATACATCTTAGTAAAATATAACTTTCGTTAAAATCACTAGTTTCAGGTATTTTAGATAAAGTATTTCTGATTCATTTTTCAAAGGGCTTTTTTTATAGTTGTGTTTTGTGCTATAAAATAAATATAGATGAGAAATAAATCACATTATTTTAAATAATCACTAATATTTATGTTTAAAATAACTAATCAATTAGTCAATATTAACTCATCTCAGAAACAGTTCAATTTATCGGTTGTCAAAATACTGCTTTCACATTTCAATTATTATTTTCAATTCGAATCTAAATCTGATGATTATTTAATCAATATTCTAAAAATAAAAACGAAAAAACTATAAATCTTTGCATTCAACATAATGAAAAACACAAAAAACCATACATTAATTAAATTCTATTATATCACAATAACTTAATTATACTTTGATATATAAATCACTACTTCTAGGTATATTTTTCTAATTCACTTTCATGCACATTATGGAAATGCAATTTGATTAAAAATAATAAATGAGCGAAATGTATGATGAGTGAATTTTTATTACCAGTACCCGTTTTGATCATTGATCATCAAGCAATGACTTCAAAAACAGTGCTGTTTAACATCTTAGGAAACCTCGGTTATCCTGAAGATCTCATCACATTTTCAGAAAACTTAGCAGATGCAGAACAACAAATTTTCAATCAATTACCCAATTTAATTTTTTTAGTGATCACTCAGCAGTCTGATATCTCTTTCATCCATAAAATCAAAAAGATTTATCCTTCGAGTAATCTCATCATTTTAGTCAATGAACAATCTACAGATTTAACCTTACATGCCATTCAGTTAGGTGCAACCGCCTATATGTTGATTCAACAACCGTTGGAAGACACCTACAACCAACTGAAAACTATTTTAAGAGGTGGCGCTGCATTGCATCCAAGTTTTGCTAAATTTTTATTGAGTGAAACTTTTAGTCCGCAAAATGCAGCACCTAAACAGCTCAGTCTGAATCCAGCTGAATACCAAATTTTAGATATGGTCAGCCATAGCGCGACTCAAGAGCAGATGGTCCGTGAGTTAAAACTTTCAACGTATCAAATTGATGGTTTTGTTAAAAATATCTACCGAAAAATTAGTAGCTACAGCTAAATTTAGTTCAGATAAATGATTCAAAAAAACTTATAAATTAAAAAAATAAAGGGAGCATTGCTCCCTTTTACTTTTCTAACGCATTTATTTAAATGCTTCTATAAGCACATGCTGTGAATTGTGTGCTTCCTCACCCTCTTGAACATGCGTACGAATCCAACGCCCATCACTTTGGAGCAACCAAGCTTGCTGATTATCTTTTAAGTAATTCACTAAACCTAATTGATAAATACGCTTTTTCAACGCTGGATCTTCAATTGGAAAACAGGCTTCCACGCGATTAAATAAATTACGATCCATCCAGTCTGCACTTGAACAGAAAATACGTGAATCACCATTATTACTGAAATAATACACTCGAGTATGCTCTAAAAAACGCCCAACAATAGAGCGCACGCGAATATTTTCAGACAGCCCCGGTAAACCTGGACGCAAACAACAAATAGAACGAATAATTAAATCAATCTGTACACCTGCTTGTGACGCTTCGTACAGTTTATTGATCAACTGAACTTCTGTTAATGCATTAACCTTGACTATAATTTGCGCAGACTTACCCGCTTTAGCATTAGAAATTTCATTATCAATATAATTGATGAGTTGAGTATGTAAGGTAAATGGCGCATGCAGCAGTTTTTTTAGCTTCGCCATTTTACCCATACCGGTCAATTCTTGGAAAATACGATGTACATCTTCACAGAGTTCTTTATCTGTGGTTAATAGACCGTAATCCGTGTAGATACGCGCATTTCCCGCATGATAGTTGCCCGTACCTAAATGCACATATCGCACCAATTTATTGTTTTCGCGGCGTACCACCAAAATCATTTTGGCATGAGTTTTATAGCCCACGATGCCATACACGACAACTGCGCCTGCTTCTTGTAATACATTAGCCACAGCAATGTTTGATTCTTCATCAAATCGTGCTCGAAGCTCAATTACAGCGGTGACTTCTTTGCCATTACGTGCTGCTTCCGCTAAAACTTGCACAATCTCCGAATCTGCACCACTTCGATAAAGCGTTTGTTTAATGGCCAAAACTTGTGGATCACGTGCAGCTTCGCGTAGTAGGTTAATTACCGGTGCGAAAGATTCAAAAGGATGGTGCAGCAAAATATCTTGCTTTTGCATCGCACTAAAAATGTTTTCAGATTTTTTGAGTACTTTCGGTATAACAGGAATATGCGCGTCATAGCGTAGATGTGGACGTTTAAAGTTTGACAGTAAACGTGCAAGGTTAACTGGTCCATCTACTTTATAGAGTTGCTCTTCTTCTAAATCGAACTCATCAAGCAAATATTCATAAATATGCTGCGGACAATTTTCTGTCACTTCCAAGCGAACAGCGCGACCAAAACGACGTGAGTTCAACTCACCTTTGAGGGCTTTAGCCAAATCTTCAACATCTTCATTTAAAGCCAAATCGGCATTACGCGTCACGCGGAATTGGTAGCAACCCGTCGCCGTCATGCCGGGAAACAAATCAGAGACATGTTCATGAATAATTGCCGATAGCATCACATGATGCTCTTTGCCACCGGTTAATTCATCAGGAAGCCGAACGACACGTGGCAGCGAACGTGGTGCAGGTACAACGGCTAAGTCAATCTGACGGCCAAACGCATCCTTCCCTTCTAAAGTCACAATAAAATTCAACGACTTGTTGACCAAGCGAGGGAATGGATGTGCGGGATCTAAGCTAATTGGCGTTAAGACTGGAGCAACTTGCTCTTGAAAATATTTTTTCACCCATGCCGACTGTGCAGGGGTTAACTCACCACGACGTAAGAAGCAAATATCTTCTTCACGCAGTTTGGGTAAAATTTCTTGATTTAAAATACGATACTGGCGCTCAATTGCCGCATGCGCTGTCGCAGAAATTTCATCTAATACTTGCTTTGGTGTTAAGCCATCTGGACTGCGGCTTTCATTACCTAAGTCTAGCTGTTCCATCATTCCCGCAACACGAATTTCAAAAAATTCGTCTAAGTTACGTGAAAAGATCAGCAAGAAATTCATGCGTTCAAGTAATGGATGTATCGGATCAACCGCTTGTTCGAGCACACGCAGATGAAAGTCGAGTATCGATAACTCTCGATTGATATAACGATCATTATAAGTATATTCAGTAGGTACTTGCGCGACTTCAGCTGCGGTATTCATTTCAAACCCATATTAAAAAATGTGTGCTGTACTCAGTTTAGTATGCTTCAAATTTGTGACAATTTCATAAAAAAAGCCCATAAAGATGAGCTTTTTGTTGTAATTCAAATCGCTGCCATGCCATTTGACGTGTGTTTAGATCGTTTTTAATCTGGGATATGGCTATAACGCATATATTTTTGGATCATGCGCTTACGATAATTTAGCTTACGATTTTGTCGATTTTCATCATAATATTTTGGATTAGGTAAAATAGCCGCAATAAACGCTGCTTGTTCTCGACTCAAACTCCGTGAACTTTTGCCAAAATAGTGCTGTGTTGCAGCTTCTACGCCGTAAATGTTGTCCCCAAACTCAACCGAGTTGAGATATACCTCTAAAATGCGCTGCTTCGTCCACATGCGTTCCATCATCCATGTTGCAACGGCTTCCTGTCCTTTTCGGATAAATGAACGCTTGTTATATAAAAATAAGTTTTTTGCCAATTGCTGAGAAATGGTAGACCCACCTGCGACTACTTTGCCTTTATCTTTATTGCGTTCTAAGGCATTTTGCATGCCTTCCCAATCAAAACCTTTGTGTTGTAAAAACTTGCCATCTTCCGCGGCAACAACAGCATGTTTGACATAATCACTGATTTGGTCGTAATCACGCCATTCGTGTTTAATCGGTTTGGATGGCTCAGACCAATAATCTAAACGCATCATCATCGTCGATTCCACAGGATGTGTACGCCACCAAACCAGACTACCAAAGATCCAAAGCTGCACCAAAAGCACAAGACTGACAAGAATTAACAATGTACGAACAATAAAGGCTTTCATGTCAGTGTGTTACTCCAGAAATTCTGTTTTTTCATGTTAAGCTTATTTTTAAATATTTTGACACAGTACAAGAATAGCATGTCTGAACTCAGCCCTCCTGCTGTATCAACCCGTAAGCTGCAAATCCAACTGTGGTGGATCACGGCACTCTTAATTACCATCAATGTTGGACTCTTTGGCTGGCAAGTGTTGCGTGGAATAAACGTTAGCCAACCCGACACACTGGATGCTTTGCGTTGGGGTGCTGATTATGCACCTTTAACCTTTTTAGAGGAACCCATCCGCTTAATCAGCAGTATGTTTTTTCATTTTGGCCTGATTCACCTGATGTTGAATATGTGGGCTTTGTATATTTTTGGCAGTGTTACCGAGCAAATGTTAGGTCGTTTCTACTTTCTTGGCCTGTATGTTTTAGCCGGACTGATGGGAAGTTTGTTGAGTGGGTATTTAACTATTCAAGATAGCTATGCATTATTGGCCGAAGGTACAGCCAATCAGCAGCTTTTCCCGAGTGTTGGTGCAGGCGCATCGGGTGCGGTAATGGGACTGGGTGCCGCGCTGACGATTATTTCACTGCTCCCTATGTTACCTAAACAGCAATTTTATCTGGATAAAAAAACCTTATTGATGGTGATGGGGATTAACCTCGCGATGGGCTTTATGATTAGTGGGATTAATAACGCCGCGCATATTGGCGGCATGTTGATGGGTGCTGCCTTGGCTTTCATTTGGTATGTGGGACAAAAATTACATCAATCCCTACTCATTCAAATCATCGGTCTAATCGCCGCAGCCGTCGGATGCTATCTGTTTTATCTGCATTGCCAACAATTAATCCAACCGATTTTACCGCTTTGGGAACACTTTATCCTACTGATGAAGCAATCTCTCGCAGCACATTCAACAGTGGAATGAACCCTGTGGCTATCAACACAGACATATTGAGAACATGTTAAATCATGTCTAAACCTGAACTAAGTACTGGGTTCCTGCTCCACTCTTAACTTGCTCGGCTGTTAACCATTTTCACCCTTAACTATTTAGTTCACGCAAACTTTCTAAGGGTGGAATATCGCAAAGATAACTTAAGCGATAACGTCCGATCAAAGTACAGACTAAGGTCATGACCAACGGGAGGATCAACCAAATCTCTGCATGCAACTGGATGACCAATTCCATTTTATAACTGACAATCGCGCTGATCACTTCAGCAAAAATACATGCCACAACACCCGAAATTAGCCCCATCAAACCGACTTCCAAACTGAGCATCGACTTTAATTTTTGCTTGGAACTGCCGAAGGAACGCAGTAATGCCACTTCTTTTTTGCGTTCATCCATAAATAAGTTCAAACATGCAACCAAGACCAAAATGCCTGAAATACTGACCAACAGCGCCAAGATGGTGATAATTTGAACCAATACGCTGACGATGCGTTTGATCTCATCCAAAATCAGACTGACATCAATAAACACGGTATTCGAAAACTGCTGAATTAGACCAATCAATTGATTTTTATCTTGCAGTGGAACATAGAAACTCCCCAAATAGCTGCCTGCATTTTCATCCATGGTTTGGGGAGAAAAAATAAAGAAGAAGTTTGGACTAAAACTTTCCCACTCCACACTACGAAGGTTAATTACCTTGGCTTGCAAAATCCCTTCAGGAAGGCTAAAACTCAGTCGATCTCCAATTTGAATACCCAGCTCTTGTGCGGTTTTCACCTCTACCGATACTTCATTGACTTGTTGAAACTGCTGACTACCCGCGATGATTTGATTATCTTTTGGAAAAGTTGTGGCCTGCGTAAGATTTAATTCACGGCGTAATGAATTATTGCTTTTAATTAAGGCATCCGAAAAAGGGAGATCATTTTTGGCAATTAAACGCCCACGAATATTCGGGTACATCGGCGTCCCTTGCCAGCCATGCTGCTTGAGTTGTTGATTAAAATCCTGCAACTCAAATGGCGGTAATCCATAGACAAATTGGTTAGGTGTCCCTTGTGGCAATTGTTGTTGCCAACGTTCCAGTAAATCTGTACGCAATACCGCTAAAACCGTGATCAAACTTAGCCCCAATGCCAATGCAGTAATTTGAAATGCCGTTTGATACGGTGTACGTATATATGCTGAGATTTTCGTCCCCCAACTTTTCAAAGCCTTTAAACTGAGCCAGACCATCATATATAGGCCGACACACAGGAAGATGATGGCGCAAATCAGCCACAGGGTGAGTTGTAAATTTTCAGTTAAAACCACACAAAACACCACCAAACTGAGTGTGCCGAAACTGAGCATCCAAAGCATGGAACGTACAGAACGCTCTTGTTGTCGTATCACCCGTGCCGGCGGTGTTCCTAATAATTGCCAAAGACTCGGAAGAACAAAACCTAATAGCACAATCGCACTGGTGAATATTGCAATTGGAAGTGGCCCAAGCAGCATAGACAGGGCTGAAAACTCTAATTGTAAATTTGGAATCAGCTGTAGCATCAGTTGCAATAAACCATAACCCAATCCCAGACCAATCAAACTTCCAAACAGGATTGAAAGTCCGAGTACAACCAACAGTAAAGCTAGATAAGCACTTAATATTTGCTGTTTGGTCGATCCAATACAGCGCATCAGCGCAATGGCATCCTGATTTTGTTGTACATAGCGCTGGCTGGTTAATGCGATGGCGATGCCACAAAGTAGAATGGTTAAAATATTGGCCAGTTGTAAAAACGTTTCAAGATTGGCAATCGGCTTCATCAAGCGTGTATTGCCTTCACTGGCATTTCTCAGTTTTAAACTGCTTTGAGCCGCATCTTGAACCTGCGCATGATCTGAGTTAGCAGTACGGTCTTCGCTTTGATCGCCAAATTTCTGCTTATACAGTTTTTCAAATCGCTGTGTATTTTGTGCATCTCCAGCCATTAACAGGCGATATTCAATCCGACTTCCTACTTGGATGGCATTGGTTCTCGCCACCTCAGACTGCGCAATCATAACTGTCGGTGAAAAACCACTGAAGCCAAGCTCTTGATTGGTGTCATGAATGATTTTGGCACTGACTTGAAAAGCAGCATCAGCAATATTGATCTGATCTCCCACTTTTACGCCCAACAAATCCATAGCACGCGGACTTAACCAAACCTCACCTGCTTTTATGGAGCGGTTTAGTTTCGGTTCTGTTTCGAGTTCACCTCGTAATGGAAATGCAGCATCAACGGCTTTGACATTGACCATGACAAATTGCTGATCGGTGTGTGCCATACTGCTAAATAGCGTGACATTCGATTGTTTTAATTGCTGTGTTTTGGCTTGTTGTTGCCACTCTTGTGGAATTGGTTCATTGGCTGTCAGCACCAAATCTGCTGCCAACATTTCAGCAGCTTGTAGCGCTACAGCATTTTGAATTTGTACATTACTAAACTTTAAAGCCGTGGTGGCACTGATCGCCAAGGTGAGTGCGATCAATAATAAATACACACCCGTGGTTTTAAAACTCAGTTGTAAGAGTGGTCGAAACAATGCCAAAAGATTCATGCAGCATCTCCTGTTCGATGCTCAATCAATTGACCATTGACCAATTCAAAATGGCGCTGACATTGACGGGCCAAATCGGCATCATGCGTCACCAATACCAAAGTGGTTCCCATTTCACGATTTAACTGAAATAACAGTTGTTCAATTTCCTGTGCCGTTGCACTGTCTAAATTACCTGTCGGTTCATCTGCAAAGATCAGATCGGGTTCACTCACCAAAGCACGGGCAATCGCAACCCGTTGCTGCTCACCACCGGATAAAACTTTAGGGGCTTGATGCGCTTGGCGTTCTAGTCCGACCTTTGCTAATAATTTTAATGCTTTTTCTTCGGCAGCTTTGACCTGAAAATTTGCTTGTAACCGTAGCGGCAGCATGACATTTTCCAGTGCCGTTAAATGTGGCAACAACTGGAAAGACTGAAAGACAAAACCAATATGGGCCAAACGGACTTGAGCACGCTGTTCTTCATTTAATAGATGAATGTCCTGACCACAGACCCGTAATTGTCCCGAACTGGCCTGATCTAAGGTCGCCAAAATCCCCAACAAGGTGGATTTACCTGAACCAGAACGACCGGTAATCGCAACTTGTTCCCCGGCAAAGATTTCAAGATCGAGTTGTTCAAAGATCGATAACTGTTTTTGTGGAAGTTGTATCTTTTGTGTCAATTGCTGTGCAGAAATAATCGCCTGTGGCATGATGTCAACATCTGTCGTGAGTTGGGTCATATTTTCCCTATATGCAAAATCGCATTCAAAATAATCGTCTATTGAGTTACTTGCTGGCTATTGCACTGATGTTCTGCCCGATGCTGCTCTCTGCCAAAACCATTATGATTTTGGGCGATAGCTTAAGTGCAGGTTATGGTGTTTCAGTGCAGCAAGGTTGGGTCCACTTATTACAAAAACGTCTAGACCAACAGTATCCGAAACAACATAAAGTGGTCAATGCAAGTGTCAGCGGTGAAACCACCAGTGGAGCTTTGGCACGACTGCCTAAACTGTTGCACACTCATCGTCCAGACCTTGTGGTGATTGAATTAGGTGGTAATGATGGTTTACGCGGACAGCCCCCTGCACAAATTCAAAAAAACTTAGCGCAGCTGATTCAAAAAAGCCAACAGGCCAAATCGAAAGTGATTTTATTTGGAATGAAAATTCCACCGAATTATGGCAAGGCATATAGCCAAGCTTTTGAAAATAACTATCAAGTGTTGAGCCAACAGTACAAAGTCAAATTATTACCTTTCTTTATGCAAGGCGTGGCGGGGCATAAAAATTTGATGCAACAAGATCAAATTCACCCAAATGCCAAAGCGCAACCAATTTTGCTGAATAATGCTTATCCATTGATTAAAGCCAGCTTATAAATTTAATTGGTGAAAATGGATTCGTTAAAAAAGGCGCTTCATTTGAGCGCCTTTTTTAATATCTTGTCTTTACTGTAATTTGCTTAGAAATCGTAGAAGCTTACTTCACCCGTTTCGAGTGAATACTCAGCGCCCACCACTTTTAATTTGCCTTGCGCAATTAAGTTTTCGAGAACTGCTGAACCATGACGAAGTTGATTTACTGATGCAAAAACGTTTGAACGTACTGCATGCATTGAAAGTTTTTCAAGGTCATCTTTCAATTCAGTTTGCATAAGTATTTCTACAGATGGACGAACGCGATTCACAATCGACATCAAGTTAGCTGATGGTGGTGTCGCAGGGTTAGTTAAAGCTTCAATCGTAGAATGAATCGCGCCACAGTGTGTATGGCCCAATACAATTACAACAGGACAACCGAAGCTTTCTGCTGCAAATTCCACGCTACCGACTTGAGACGGTGCCACAATATTACCTGCAACACGAATCACGAATAAATCGCCTAAGCCTTGGTCAAATACCATTTCAGCAGGAACACGTGAGTCTGAACACCCTAAAATAATCGCAAAAGGTTCTTGGCTTTCGGCCATTTCAGCGCGTTGTTGATGCGTCAAAAGCTTTGGGTGATTCGTTTCACCGTCTACAAAACGTTGATTCCCTTTTTTTAAACGATCTAAAGCTTCTGCTGCTGTTAGCATGTTCTAATTACCCTTATCCGAAGTTGCAATATTTTAATCCCAGTCGAATCGATTGTCACTTGCAAAAACAATTGCTGTGAATTTTTTCTACGACGATGCAACTTGATAGAAAATGCTACTCCACATTCATCAAAAAAAAATATTTTTTCTGTAATGGTTCACATTATTAAAACTCAAGTTTAACCACATCAAAAAAGCAATGGATGACAAAGGTCATTTTTAATTTACAATATATTTCATAAATATACGCTTTTGCTATTTCAGCCCATTCTGATAATAGTCATATAAATGATCTAAAAAATATATCGATTCGATTTAACTGGGGTAAACGTCAATGAAAGGACATCATTCACGCGTTTTTGGCTTTTTCAAGCTAGCAACAATTTGCTGTATGACGTTTACTGCCAACCATGCTTTGGCTGCAAATCCGTCTCCCATCAGCAAAAACCTGGCTGTACCCTCTATCGTCCAAAACTATTTGAGCCAAGAACGTAAAGCGGCTGGTTTAGTTACACATAGCGTTCAAGTCGGCAATGTGAATTGGAGTTATAGCGAAGGCGGTCAACGCTCTAAACCTACCATTTTGCTGATTCATGGTTTAGGCGGCACACGTGATAATTGGAATCGTGTTGCGCATTATTTAACACCGAACTATCACGTGATCATCCCCGACCTTCCGGCCAATGGCGATACACATGTGCCGGTCGATTTTGATGTCTCAGTGCCGAATGTCACGGAACAACTACGCCAGTTTGTCCTTAAAATAGATATTGAAGATAAACTGAATGTTGCAGGTCACTCATTGGGTGGTTCCATTGCCACGGTATATGCCTCTCAATATCCTTTTGATACCCAAAGTTTATTTTTACTCAACAGCGCGGGCATTTATAAACAGGCCAATACCAGTTACACCCGCGACCCGTATAAACTTAAAAATTTAATCGTTTCAAAACCGGGGGATTTAGATGATGTCATGCATAAACTCATGCAAAATCCGCCCAATGTTCCGACACAGCTTAAAGAAGCGCAGGAGAATATCTTAATTGCGCGTGCGCCCTTCACCAGTAAAATGATCGATCAAGTCGTCACGCTCAATCGAATCTACACCCCTGAAACTTTTGCTCGTTTAACACGAACAGTAGAAGCCCCAACCCTGATCCTTTGGGGCAAACAAGATAAAATCTTTAATGTGGAAGTGGCTGGCGAACTCAAGTCTTTACTGAAACGTGCAGAAACCCCAGTGATTTTAAATAACGTCGGTCATATGCCAATCTTAGAAGCTGAACAACAAGTTGCAGAGCATTACTTGCCTTTCCTTGCGAAAAGCCAAAAGTTTAAAAACCCTTTGGTAGATAAACTGATTCAGTTAAACTGAGCATTCGCCATTTTTAGATCCCCATCACTGGGACTTCAGGGAAAGTATGCAGAAAAACCCGATGATTGAGCAGTTGATTGACGCTCAACTGAACTTTTTAGATCAGAGCTTTTCACACAATGATACCGTAGCCACTGAATTCACCCATTTTTATCAATGGTTTCGTAAACAATCTTTGCAGCAGATTTGGAGTTTTGATCAAATCAATGCCTTGTTGCAGAAACAAATTTTAAATACCCCTGCAAGTCAATTTCTGATTGAGCAAATTGCTGAACATATCAAATTTGCACTGATTCATCCTGCAAATGACAGCACCACAATTGCCGAAATCATTCCTGTGTTGACCATCGATAAAATTGCGCAGTATGTGGCAAGTAAACAAGGACATCGTCAGCGTTTAATTCATACGATGGTCAACAATCCTGCATTTTCAGCCATGATCAGTCAGTTGATTCAACATGCGATACAAGATTATTTAGACAACTCAGTGATTGCAAAATCGGTACCCGGTGTTTCACGATTTATGAAAATGGGGAAATCGGTACTGGAAAATGTCACAGATACCAATTTAGATAATGCTGTCAGCAAATACTTGCAAAAGAATATTTTAAAGCTCAGTCAAATGAGTGAAACCGTGTTAAATCAGCACTTTGATGATCATAAGCTGTACCATTTTCAAGCCAATTTGTGGCATAAAATTAAAGCGCTGCCAGTTTCAGTATTAAAGAACTATGTTGAAGTTCAGGACTTGCCGCAAACAGTTGCCATGGGTCATGAAATTTGGGACTTTATGCGACAGTCTGAATATATGAAACAGCAAGTGCATGATGGCGTATACGCTTGGTACGTGCGCAATGCAGAACGCCCTTTTGATTTATTGCTACGTGATTTAAATATTGATGAAGCACTGATTCAGCATGAACTTCAAAACTTACTCAATCCTATCGTTCAACAAATGATTGAGTCGGGTTATTTGCGTGAGCGTTCACGTCTCTATTTAGAACAATTCTACTACTCAAGTGAAGCACTGAAAATTTTAAATATCCCAACATAAAAAAAGCCGCGTTAAGCGGCTTTTCTTTTGGACATACTTAGAACTGGTATTTCAAACTTGCATAATAAGCTCGACCCGGCTCGTTATATGTTTGGTTGACCGTTTTATCACGCAGTTTTTGCTCATCAAATAGGTTATTCACACCGATACGAGCACTTAAAGCCGCATTAAATTTATAACCAAAGTTAATGCCTGCAATGCCATAACTTTTCACGCTATCCATCGCCAAGCCATTTTTGCTTTCAAGACTGGTTTCTGCATATTGACGTGGTTTTTGACGACCATATTGGGTATAGACAAAGTTACTGTCTAATCGATCCGTGATGTTGTAGTTCAAAATAGAGTTTAGTGTGTAATTCGGAATAATCGAAAGCGGGTTGCCTGTACGTTTATCTTCAGAGTTGATCATATAAGTAACGTTATTGGTCCACGTGATATCACCCCAGTCCAAAGAAATACTTCCTTCAACACCTTCCACCAAGGCTTCTGGCGTATTCATCCAACGCAGTACATTATATGTTGTACCATTTACTTCCAGTTCTTCTAGACGTGTATCCCCAGCAACGATCTTATTTTTATAATCATTACGAAACCATGCAAAGCTTGCATTTACGATGTCTTTTTCAAACTGTACACCTAATTCTTTATTCACTGAAGTTTCAGGTTTGAGATCGCCATTACCTTGTAATAAACATTGGCTCAGCCCAATCGGACAGCCATTACCGCGAGTGCTTAACAGATAACCTTCCGCATTTTGGTACATATTAGGTGCTTTATACGCCTTAGCCACACCACCTTTTAATGTCCAATAGTCGCCAAGTTTTTGCGTAATATTGAGACTTGGACTCCAGCTATCGCCCGATTTACTATGATTATCATAGCGTAGTGCCAAAACAACATCGGTGCTTTCGCCCAAGTTCATATTGTTTTCAACATAGGCCGATGCAATCCGTGAATCCATTTGTGAACGGTCACCTGAGGTCAACACATCGCCAAAACCGCCTGCGCCAGCTTGTGTATTAACCGTATCAGTAAAGTCATCTTCAACCCATTCAGCGCCTAAAGTTAATACTTGTGGGACATACCATTGGAACGGCAGATTGGCTTCTGCATTAAAGCGAATGGTTTCTAGATGTGACGTTTGTTTATTCTCGAGATTATTAATCTGTCCCTCAGTACTACCGCCTGTTCCTTCAGGTAGGCGTTTATTTTTGGTTTTGTCATATTGCGCAATGAGTTTACTATCGCCCCAACCCCACGTACCTTCATGGGTTAATGCAAAACTATCACGATAAATGGTATTGGTTTCTTCACCGATTAAAGCGGATAAAATTGGTGCTTTGTTGGGATCGGCTGGATCAAATACACTGTTTTGACTGTCTCCTGCAAAACGGTTACCTTGGCGGCCAACACTTGCGTCAAACATCAAGACTTGTTGATCGTTCAACTGCCAAGCCAAGCGCCCTGCAATATCTTTATTTTCAACGCCTTCTCGACCCGCCATACGCGCACCATTATCCATTAGAGCATTAATATCCGCAGCATCTGAATCGGTTTTGTTATAACTACCGTATAAACGATATGAAAGGACATCTTTAAGAATTGGCCCGCTTAAGTTAAAGCTCTCACGGTGACTTGCGCCCTCTTTAGCGTCTTCGGGCTGATTAGTAAAAACCTCCACAGAACCATGCACTTCGTTGGTCACTTTCTTGGTTTTAATATTGACCACACCACCCATCGCACCTGAACCATAACGCGCTGCTGCTGGACCACGCAGCACTTCAATCGACTCAATAGCATCTGCAGGTACCCAGTTCGAATCACCACGTGTATCACGCTCACCACGCCAGCCATAACGTACTGAGTTTCTCGAATTTACAGGCTTGCCATCAATTAAGATCAACGTGTTTTCAGGCCCCATGCCACGGATATCAATCTGACGGTTATTACCACGTTGGCCTGTGGCACTGTTACCAGTCAAATTCACACCCGGCATACGGCGCACATACTCTGAAATATCATTCACAACCGGCATTTTTTCTAAATCTTCTGCCGTAATTTTTGAAGCACCTAATGATTGTTTAACCTGTTCTGCTGCGGTAACAACAATGGTTTCCATCTTCGTTACGGATTCGTCTGTTGCTTCAGTTTGCATATCTTCTGCATGCGACAAACTTACCAATGCACAGAGTATTGAAAGTGTAAGCGTTGATTTTAATAGTTGTTTGGTCATTGAGTGCTTCCAAATAAACGTATTTATGGAGAAATCTAGAATAATGTGTTGCACATTGTAACCACCAAGAACAATATTGCAACTAATTTTAATAATCATTCTCATTTATATTTATGATATAGATTATCATCTCGCTGTAAAAACTTCAGAAACCATTTAAAAATCTTCGTTTTATTTGATTTAGACAATAAAAAAGCCGCATCATTGCGGCTTTTTTTAACAATACTAAACTTATTTGAAATAAGCACCTTCAGTATTACTGTGATCCGTTTGGTCAACAACGCGCATTAACTCAGGTACATGCTGCTTCAATGTTGTTTCAACACCTTGTTTCAAGGTTAAATCGATTGAAGAACAACCTTGACAACCACCACCGAATTTAAGCACTGCAGTTAAACCATGTTCTGCATCTTCAACCACTTCTACCAGTGCACAGTTACCACCATGACCTGCAAGGCCAGGGTTAATTTCTGACTGTAGAACATAAGTAATACGCTCTTCTACAGAGGCATCTGGACCCACACGTGGCACTTTTGAGTTTGGTGCACGGAATGTTAACTGACCACCAAAACGGTCTTTGTTATAGTCAATCACCGCATCCAAAAGATATGGAATAGACGGTGTGTCAATAAATGCAGGGAAATCTGGATAGTCTTGTTTATAGTCTGTAGGCACAACTTCTTCTGGTGCACTGTAAGCCATACAACATTCAGCACGTGGCGTACCCGGATTTTCCACAAAAACACGTACACCAATGCCCGGTGTATTTTGTTTATCCAAAAGATCTTTCAAATACTCTTGGGCATTTGGAGTGATCAATAGGTTTGGAATTTCTTCAGCAACTGCTGTGCTGTTGTTCTCAGTCGACATTACAATATTTCCTCAAGCTGAAGTCGCTATTTTAACTTAAGATGCGGGGCATTAGAAAAAAATCAACTAAAATTGTCGGAATTATTCTGAAAGTTCACGCTTTAAGCCGTTTTAATGGCATTATTGAGCATAAATTTTAACAAGTAGAATAGTCATATATGTTGGGTCTACCCTTTAACCACACCGTGACCATTATCCTGATTACGGTGGTGATTTCACTGATTGCATTTTCAAATCAGAAAGTGATGAATCGTTTGTTATTTTGGCCGCCAGCCCTCAGTCGTGGCGAATATGACCGATTTATTAGCCATGGTTTTATTCATGCAGATGGCGCGCACCTATTGTTCAACATGATTACCTTATTTTTCTTTGGTAGCGTGATTGAAAGTTTTTATCGCCAATATTTCTTCGACATGGGCTTTGTGTTGTTTTATTTAGGCGGTTTGATCGCTGCGATTATTCCGAGTTATTTAAAACATAAGCATGATAACCATTGGGCAAGTTTAGGGGCTTCTGGGGCGGTGTCTGCGGTACTCTTTGCGTATATTCTGTTTGAACCGTGGAAACTGATCTTTGTATTCTTTATTCCTGTTCCTGCGATTATTTTTGCCGTGCTGTATGTGGCTTATAGTATCTGGTCAGGTAAACGTGGCAACAGCAATATTAACCACAGCGCACACCTTTGGGGCGCAGCGTATGGTGTAATCATGACGATTATTCTTGAACCGAAGCTCATTCCACATTTCTTAAGTCAGTTATTAAACGTTCCTTTCTAACATTAAGTTTAAAAAATCAGCCTGATGTAACCAGTAAAATGACAGCCTAAACCGTTTCAGTTTAGGCTTTTTTATTGTGCAGAGTTTAACCTCATGACCATTGATCTTTTCTTTAGCCAATTTCCCACATCTACAACACCGCACTTTGAATATCGAGCTATACAATTTCACAGCAGATTGAAACGCTATCTATCCTTGCCCTGATTTAAACTGAAATGACACAGAATAAAAAAGGGAAAATTCCAATGAAAATAGTCCTGATGTTCTCAAGTTTGCTGTTGACCTGCGTGTTGAGTGCTTGTGCCGTTCACACCCGTGAAGGCAGTATCGTGGTCGACCCAGATCGTAATCACTATCCTTATAAGTACCCAGATCGACATGGCGACTTTTGCCCGCCCGGACAGGCTAAAAAAGGCCGTTGCTGATTTGCCGTTGCTGATTTCATGCCCTCTTCTTTTAAGCCTTCAAACCGAAGGCTTTTTCAATTCCGGCAATAAAATTTGAAGCTGTATATTCTACGAAAGTTCACAAAAGCACATGACAAATCATATAAATCTGGCACTTTATGCCACCCTATTTTTTAATTTGGCATAGATAATGTATACATCTGTATATTAATGACAAAATTAGCTGAGATATTTTGCATGTCGAGTTCAACTGAAGGTCTTCAATTTCCCATTTCGGCTTCAAACCAAAAGCCGAGTACATCTAAAACTGGTCGTGAAATTATCGCTGAAGCCTTAGCTGCAGTTGACCATCACTCTTCTGTACGTGCAAAACAAGAAAAAAACTGGCGTAAAAAATATCCTGAATATTTTAAAGCCTTGGTTGAACAAGGAATTCAATCATCTGAAGCTGCGATCAACATTGCTGAGCAAGGTTTAAATAAAGCGCATCACGTCTTTGAGTTTTATCGTAATCAAGAAAAGTATACGCTCAAAGATGCAGTAGCTTTGACTGCACATCCGCTGCATACCGTGAAATTAAAAGGTGAAAGTGACGCAGCGCCTGAGTGGTATGTGCCCTATCATGGCCAAAAACTTCAAGGTGAGGCTTTACTGGCTCAGATTCAAAAATGGCAAGATGCTGGCATCATTGAAGCCAGTCATGCCGACGCATTACGTGAAGCCATTGCACACCCAGAATGGTTCGATTTATCAGATCGGACTATGGTGCTTTTTGGTGCTGCCTCCGAAGCTGGCCCTCTGACGTGGTTAGCAAAATGGAAAGCCAATATTGTGGCAATCGACCTCAATAATGAACGTGTTTGGGATCGAATCTTAAGCACGGTTCAGGCCGGTAATGCCACTTTATATGCACCAAGTCTCGACGCTGTGCATGAAGACACACCCATTCAAGAACTAAAACACAAATTGGGCGCCAATTTACTGACACACATTCCTGAAATTGCACAATGGCTTGCACAAAGTGAACATCAACTCGATCTGGCTGCAATTGCCTATTTAGATGGTGAAAAGCATGTTCGTGTTGCAATGGCAATGGACAGCATCATGGCCTATGTCAGCCAACAAAAAGCCGACACCAGCTTGATGTTTATGTGTACTCCGACCGATGTCTATGCGGTTCCAGAAGAGATTGTTACGGCAGCGCAAGCCAAATTCCAAAACCGTGCTTCTGCACAAAAACTATTGACACAAAGTATTGCCAAAGTCACAGGTCAGCATTTCTTTAAGCAAAATAATGAGCAAACCACCACAGCAGACAATGGAAAATCCTATGGTATTGCTGACTGTCTAGTGGTGGAACAAGGTCCAAACTACGCACTCGCAAAACGTATCCAACAATGGCGCGCAACTGTCGCACGTCAAAATGGTCAGCGGGTTAGTATCAATATTGCGCCATCCACCACGACCCGCTCAGTGACGAAGAACCCATTATTAAAGGCAGCATTTAATGGTGCGAGTTTATTTGATGTGGAATCCTTCCAACCTGAAACCACCAATGCACTCATGGCAGCTTTATGGATTCACGACTTGAGAAACCCTCAATCGGTTGCTAACCCTGAAACAGCGCTAGACCATCCATTAGAACTCATGATGCATGGTGCCAACCATGGTGGCTTATGGCGTGTGGCTTATTTGGCGCGTACTGCCTTACCTTTTGCAGCGCTGTATGGTTTTGCTGAAGAGAAATTGCCCGTGAAAAAAGTATTGGGGCTGTTTAAAAAAGCATAATTGCATTGGTTTAAATAAGTGTTGAACTTTGCAAAGCTTCAACTCGCTAGTTTGACTGTTCCAATTCAGCTCAGTCACCCCATTCAAATCGGTGATGACTGAGATAAAGCCATAAAAAAACGCTGCCGAAGCAGCGTTTTTTATATCTGGAATTTGAGTTGCTTAGAACACTTTCAAGAATAACCAGTACAAGCAACCTGATAGACAGATCGTTGCAGGTAAAGTGAAGACCCAAGCTGATAGAATGGTTTTCACTGTTGCAAAGTTCAGACCCGATTTATTCGCGACCATGGTACCTGCAACCGCAGAGTTAAGTACGTGTGTAGTCGATACAGGCATACCAAAACCATCCGCAGCAGCAATCGTTGACATAGCAACAAGCTCGGCAGACATACCCTGACCATAGGTCATGTGGTTTTTACCAATACGCTCACCTACAGTCACGACAATACGTTTCCAACCCACCATGGTTCCAAGACCCAGTGCCAATGCAACAGCGACTTTCACCCATGTTGGAATGTACTGTAAGAACGAGTCTAAGTGACTACGATATTCCTTCACAGTCTTTTGTTCAGCTTCTGCCATTGCTGGTAGTTGCTCAGCTTTATCTAGACGTTTAAAAGCAGTAGTACTTAAGTACATGTCATTACGAATCGAAGATACTTCTTGTTCAGGAATATCTTTTAAGTCGCCATACTGTGCAACACGCTCACCTAAATGATCGGTCAAACTTGCTAAAGCTGGCACAACTTCTGGGCTGACTTCTTTGGTTTGAATGTATTTGGTGAGTACATCACGCGCTTGTGCATCAGGAATATCCTTATGCTCTGCGTAGATCGCAGTCGCAGTTTGAGCAGATAACTGATGGAAAGATTGAATATGTTGATTATCTAAGTTCTTATTCAATGAATAAGCCAATGGCACACATCCGATCAAAATCAGCATGATCAGCCCCATACCTTTTTGACCATCATTTGAACCGTGCGCAAAACTTACACCTGTACAGGTAAAGATCAAAATTGCACGAATCAGTGGTGGTGGCGGCTTATTGCCTTCTGGTGGCTGAAACAATTCTAGCTGTTTGCGGAAAATACGCTTCACCAACAAGAAAACGAGTGCTGCAAATGCAAAACCAATCAGTGGAGAGAACAATAAAGCCTTACCGACTTTAAGCACCTGCTCCATATCTACACCGCTCGCACCACCGCCTGCATTTAACAGGTAGTTCATGATGCCAACGCCAAGAATAGAACCAATCAAAGTATGCGAACTAGACGCTGGGATGCCCAAGAACCAAGTCCCTAAATTCCACAAAATCGCTGCGATCAACATAGCGAAAACCATGGCAAAGCCAGCACCTGAACCGACATTCATAATCAATTCAACAGGTAACAAGGCAATAATGCCGTAAGCGACTGCACCACTGGCAACCATTACGCCTAGGAAGTTACAGAAACCCGCCCACATTACCGCAACCGGTGCTGACAAGGCGTTGGTATAAATCACTGTTGCTACTGCATTTGCAGTGTCATGGAAGCCATTTACAAATTCAAAGCCAAGTGCGATGAATAAGGCTGTGCCCAATAAAATCATTGAATAAAGACTTAAAGGCGGAACATGCGCTAAATCGGCAGTCACCTGAAAACCAATATAAATCAACGTTGAAATAATCACCGTTAAAAATACCGGCATAAAGAATTTCGGTGTAGGCACATGAACATTCGTAGACTTTTGAGTAGTCGACGTGTGCGCTGAATCTACGGGAGTTTGTTTAGAATTCATGCAGGCAGGAATAGAGGATTTTAAAATCCCCATATTGTTCAATTTAATTATGACAATTATATGACAAAGCGGTGTCATATAAAGCAATTTTTCATGCTTTATTTGTTTTTTTTAAGCGTTAAAAACCGACTTTTACACTCTACTTTCACAAAGTAAATCAGTTGTTTAAGCTTCATATTTGAACTTTAATTTCTTTGAAACCCAATGTTTCAACTTATATTTCATCTGTCATCTTTTTTGTCATATTGCATAGCCCTCCTGGTTGTTTTTCAAGCTTGCCTGAGCAATATGACAAATTCATGAAGCTTTCCATACATTTATATGAAATTGGTATATGAAATTAACAAGTTGCAATATTGCTCATTAATTCAACAAGCTAATAATTGCGCGCTGTTAAGATGGTTGAATATCAATAAAACTGCAATGAATTCTGTTAATATATTTGCCGATTTTATATTCCATCGGATTGGGGTTATTTATGTCCACGCTTGCCACCCTAAAAGAGCTGCTCGCTCAACGGATTCTGATTATCGACGGTGCAATGGGCACCATGATTCAGCGTCATAAACTCGAAGAAGCTGACTACCGTGGTGAGCGTTTTGCAGATTGGGCATCTGACCTCAAAGGCAATAATGACCTATTGGTGTTGACTCAGCCGCAAATCATTCAAGGCATTCATGAAGCCTACCTCGATGCTGGCGCAGACATCATTGAAACCAACAGCTTTAACGGCACTAAAGTTTCAATGTCTGACTACCACATGGAAGATTTGGTATCAGAGATCAACCGTGAAGCAGCGCGTATTGCCAAAGCCGCTTGTGAAAAATACTCAACACCTGAAAAACCACGTTTTGTGGCTGGTGTGCTTGGGCCAACTTCACGTACTTGCTCAATCTCGCCAAATGTAAATGACCCAGCATTTCGTAATATTACTTTTGATGAGCTTAAAGAAAACTATATTGAAGCTGCGCATGCCCTGATTGAAGGCGGTGCAGACATTCTTTTAATTGAAACAGTATTTGATACTTTGAACTGTAAAGCTGCCATTTTTGCAGTGAAAGAAGTGTTTAATCAGCTTGGCTATGAATTGCCATTGATGATTTCAGGCACGATTACCGATGCCTCTGGCCGAACTTTAACTGGCCAAACTGCTGAAGCGTTCTGGAACTCTGTGCGTCATGGTGATTTATTGTCGATTGGCTTTAACTGTGCCCTAGGTGCAGATGCCATGCGTCCGCATGTAAAAACCATTGCTGACGTTGCCGATACTTTTGTTTCGGCGCATCCGAACGCTGGCTTACCAAATGCCTTCGGCGGTTATGATGAAACCCCTGAACAAACCGCTGCCTTTATTAAAGAATTTGCAGAAAGTGGCTTGATTAACATCACTGGCGGCTGCTGCGGTACAACGCCGGATCACATCCGTGCTATTGCCAATGCCGTAAAAGACATTGCGCCGCGCCAAGTGCCAGAAACCAAACCCGCTTGCCGTTTAAGCGGTTTAGAGCCGTTCAACATTACAGAAGATTCGCTGTTTGTAAACGTCGGTGAACGTACCAACGTGACAGGTTCTAAAAAATTCCTACGCTTAATCCGTGAAGAAAACTTTGCCGAAGCACTCGATGTTGCACAGCAGCAAGTTGAAGCCGGTGCTCAGATTATCGACATCAACATGGATGAAGGCATGCTGGATTCAGAAGGCGCAATGGTGCACTTCCTGAATCTTGTAGCCTCTGAACCTGAAATTTCACGTGTGCCGATCATGATTGACTCATCTAAATGGGAAATCATTGAAGCGGGCTTAAAATGTGTACAAGGTAAAGCGGTTGTTAACTCGATTTCCTTAAAAGAAGGCTATGACGAGTTCGTTGCAAAAGCGCGTTTGTGCCGTCAGTATGGCGCTGCCGTAATTGTGATGGCCTTTGACGAAAATGGTCAGGCCGACACTGCTGCACGTAAAAAAGAAATCTGTAAGCGCTCTTATGACGTGTTAGTGAATGAAGTTGGCTTCCCTGCTGAAGACATCATTTTTGACCCGAACGTGTTTGCAGTGGCAACAGGTATCGAAGAACACAACAACTATGCTGTGGACTTTATTGAAGCGACAGGTTGGATCAAGCAAAACTTACCACATGCGATGATTTCAGGCGGTGTATCTAACGTATCGTTCTCTTTCCGCGGTAACGAGCCTGTACGTGAAGCGATTCACTCAGTGTTCTTATACCATGCCATTCAGCAAGGCATGACTATGGGTATCGTCAACGCAGGTCAAATGGCGATTTATGATGATATTGACGCTGAACTGAAAGCTGCGGTTGAAGATGTGATCTTGAACCAAAACCAAGGTGAAAGCCATCAAGAAGCAACAGAAAAGCTGCTTGAAGTTGCTGAAAAATACCGCGGTCAAGGCGCTGCGCAAAAACAAGTGGAAAACTTGGAATGGCGTGAACTTCCAGTTGAAAAACGTCTTGAGCATGCGCTTGTAAAAGGTATTACCACTTACATCGATGAAGATACTGAAGAAGCACGCCTGAAAGCTAAACGTCCACTCGATGTGATTGAAGGTCCGCTGATGGACGGCATGAATGTGGTAGGTGATTTGTTCGGTTCAGGCAAAATGTTCCTGCCGCAAGTCGTGAAATCTGCACGTGTCATGAAACAGGCTGTAGCTTGGCTGAATCCGTTCATTGAAGCGGAAAAAACAGCTGGCCAATCTAAGGGTAAAGTCCTAATGGCAACGGTGAAGGGCGACGTGCACGACATCGGTAAAAATATCGTGGGCGTGGTGTTGGGCTGTAACGGCTATGACATCATCGACCTTGGCGTGATGGTACCTTGCGAGAAGATTCTGCAAACTGCCATTGATGAGAAAGTCGACATTATTGGTCTATCTGGCCTGATTACGCCGTCACTGGATGAAATGGTTTTTGTTGCGAAAGAAATGCAGCGCAAAGGCTTTAATGTTCCATTGATGATTGGCGGTGCAACCACTTCTAAAGCGCATACGGCAGTGAAAATTGATCCACAATATTCAAACGATGCAGTCATTTATGTTGCCGATGCATCTCGTGCGGTGGGTGTAGCAACAACTTTACTTTCTAAAGAAATGAAGCCAAAGTTTGTAGCAGAAACCCGTGCTGAATATGAAAAAGTGCGTGAGCGTATTGCTAACAAACAGCCGAAAGCAGCGAAACTGACGTATGCTGAATCGGTTGAAAATGGTTTAAAAATTGACTTTGCAGCCAATGCACCTGTGAAGCCAAACTTTATTGGTACGCAAACACTGACCAATTATCCATTGGAAACTTTGGTTGAATACTTCGACTGGACACCGTTCTTTATTTCTTGGAGTTTGGCAGGTAAATTCCCTGCTATCTTAACTGATGAAGTTGTAGGTGAAGCAGCAACTGACTTGTATGAACAAGCGCAGACCATGCTGAAAGACATCATTGATAACAAACGTTTTGATGCTCGTGCTGTGTTTGGTATTTACCCTGCAAACCGTTCAGCAGCGGATTCGGTTGAAGTGTATAGCGAAGATGGTCAATCGGTTACGCATACCTTCCATCACATTCGTCAACAGTCTGATAAAGTGACAGGTAAACCAAACTTGTCATTAGCGGACTTTATTGCGCCTAAAGGTGTCGCAGAAGACTACTTGGGCGGTTTCACTGTATCGATCTTTGGTGCAGAAGAAATGGCCAATGAGTACAAAGCTAAAGGCGATGACTACTCTGCAATTCTTGCACAATCTTTAGGTGACCGTTTTGCGGAAGCGTTTGCGGAGCATTTGCATGAGCGCATCCGTAAAGAGTTCTGGGGCAACCAAGCGTCTGAAACCTTAAGCAATGAAGAATTGATTAAAGAGAAGTATGTGGGCATCCGTCCTGCGCCGGGCTACCCTGCTTGTCCTGAGCATTCTGAAAAAGCGCCATTGTTTGACTGGTTAGGTTCTACCGACAAGATTGGTACGCAATTGACTTCTAGTTTTGCAATGTGGCCGCCTTCATCTGTCAGCGGTTTCTACTATGCAAACCCTGAAAGCCAATACTTTAACGTGGGTAAAATCGCAGGCGACCAGCTTGAGGATTATGCGAAGCGTAAAGGTTGGACACTGGATGAAGCGAAACGTTGGTTAGCGCCAAATTTGGATGATTCGGTGGTTTAATAATCGCAAGAGTTTAGATAAGAAAAATCCCCTCGAGTGAGGGGATTTTTTTACTGCCAAATTGTGCTCTGAGCTGTTTTAATATTAAGGTGTGCATCATCCAATAGTTTTAAATATTTCTCAAACAGTTGATATCTGGCTTTTAGAAAATCTTCAAATTTATTATCATTACTTCCATTTAATAAGTCCTCACTAAAAGGTATGCAATGAGTTTCTAAACTTTTTATTAAATTGTTTTTTGCATTTATTTCACTTTGTGGAAGATGTACACCGTTTGTATCTTTCTCAATATTATTTGCAAGAAGTTCTTTCAAATAGATACTTGGTGCTTTATCCCTAATTTTAATATTAGAGATCTTATTAATTCTTATTTTATTTAATACACAATCGACCCTTTCATCTTCAAAAGAATCAACTGCAAAATTATTATCAATATATTTCACTGGATATATATGATGAACGTCAATCTTTTCAGAGATGGAAATATTTGCATTATTCTCTAAGTTCTTAAACTTTTCCTTACTCCACATTAAGTAATTTACAGTTAAAAACTTGGTGTTGGTATTTGAATCAATATTCAAAAACTCTTCAAAACTAAATTCTATTTTAAAATTACTCCAATATTCAGTAGGAATAGCAATACCTATTGCTAAATCACGTAAAACTTCACAATCTTTTTTTAGTACAACATTTGTAGAACCATGTCGCGCACCTCCATATCTATTATCATAAATAGAGGCATAAAACCAAAACCTAACAATATCAATCTGTTGAGCACTTGCCTGAGAAAAATCTTTATTCGGTAAATTTTGAAAAAAGCTTAACAAAGGTAGCAACATTGTCTTATATGGAATATTTTCAACCTTAAAAACCCAATGGTTATCTTCCAACCATTTTTGCACATGGATTATATCTTTAACTGTGCTATCCCAATTTTTTTTAAAAGCTTCTCCATCTAAATCTTTTAATATAGATTTCTTGGTTACATCACCATTGACTTTAAAATTTATATATCTAACTAAAGGATCAACTAAATTTTCTTGAAAATAAGGTTCTTTTTCTAATTTTTTTAGTGCATTTCGCAAATTGAATGTCAAATATATTTTCGCAGTAATGATATCAGTAAAAGATAAATTCAAGCCTTGTGAATTACTTCTTTCAAAGTATAAGCAAAATTTTTCTAAGTCCATATTTAATAATTGAACAGAAATTAAGTTTGTCTTTTTATAGACATCTGTCTTAAAGTCATTCCAAAACTTTATACCAAAAATTTTATATATTTTTTTATCATCATGAGTAAAATCAATTTTATCATTTTCAAGAATTGGGTCAATAACTGCCTCCTGAAAATCATCTTGCATTTCATCTATATTTTCATAAAGATCACCTAAGCAAATATAATAGGTCTTACCTAGTGGCTTTACCGAAGTTACGCCATCTATATATTTATCAAAGGATATATCTATCCCTTTTTTGATTTTTTGAATTGTGTCATCCCATATCTCAGAATCCCTGAGCAATTCACTGTCTTTAAAGGTAACATATACTTTATCCATCCCTTTAATAGCTCGATATATAGATGTAACACGTTGTTGTCCATCCAATAATGTATAAATGTCCTCTTGTTCAAATTGATCTTTAGTGTACTGAACTGTTTTAGGCTTTCTTTCTCGCTTACCTCGCTCTCTAAGGTCAAATCCACGACAAGCTAAATCAAAATCTGGTTTAGAAACTATTAATGAACCTATGAATAAATCTTTTAAAATTGAATCAAATAATGTCTCTGTTTTCTCTAAAGGCCATTTAAAATCGCGTTGAAACTCTGGTAACACCAATTTTTCTTTATCTATTAATTTTACAATATCTTCAATTGATTTAGTTTCCTGTGTACTAGTTTTCATAACCCTTATAATTTCCTTTATTAATAATCGCTAACGGTTTTATACATTAATATCATTTAGCTATGAAGAAAAACATCAAATTAATTCATTATTTCTTAGCTACTTTCTAACCCATCAACGCCTCATCATCCATTTTTACATTTTTAACTCTGCAAAAAGTCTCACTTTCTAGGATAATAGCCACATTTAATATTCTCCCAAATATCCGTGAAGGCTTTCCTCCATGAAAAAACTCATGAACGGTGCAGAAAACATCGTAATTGAAATGTGCAAAGGCTTTGTTCTTGCCCATCCAGAACTCGCATTTAACGAGTCGCACAAAATCATTTCACGTAAAGAAAAACACAATAACGTGGCACTTATCAGTGGTGGTGGTAGCGGTCACGAACCTGCCCATGCAGGCTTTGTCGGTACAGGCATGTTAGACGCTGCCGTATGTGGTGATGTATTTGCATCTCCATCGCAAATTCAGGTCTATAAAGCCTTACAGCAAGTCGCAACTGACAAAGGCGTGCTGATGATCATCAAAAACTATTCTGGCGATATGATGAATTTCCAGAATGGCGCAGCCCTTGCAACTGAAGACGGCATTAAAGTTGACTATGTAAAAGTGGCAGATGACATTGCGGTTAAAGACAGCCTATATACAGTCGGTCGTCGTGGTGTTGCAGGCACAGTATTTGTACATAAGATTGCAGGCGCAGCAGCATCAAAAGGCTTAGAACTTGCAGACGTAAAAGCGATTGCTCAAAAAGCTGCGGACAACGTCATTAGCCTTGGTTTTGCTTATAGCTCATGCACCGTACCTGCCTAAGGTACACCAACCTTCTCTTTAGCTGAAGATGAAATGGAGTACGGTGTTGGTATTCATGGTGAACCCGGCATCCGTCGTGAAAAAATCTTGCCATCCAAAAAAATGGTACAGCGCATCGTGGATGACCTGTTCCTTGACCGCCCAGACATGAAAGAAGTTGCAGTCTTGGTCAATGGCTTTGGTAGCACACCGCTGCAAGAGTTGTATGTCTTTAACCATGATGTATGCGAACACCTTGCACGTAAAGGCATCAAAATTTACCGCACATTTGTCGGCAACTATATGACCAGTATCGACATGAATGGTGCATCTGTGTCCTTGCTTGCTGTCGATGATGAATTGAAAACTTACCTCGATGCAGCAGCCAACACCCCTGCATTTAAAATGGATGGTTCAGCAGCACAGCCTTTAACTTTTGTGTCCAAAGATTCTTCAGCCGAAGCTGTAGTAAACACCCAAGTTGAAACACAGCCTGAACATGCGGTGATTAGCAATGAGCAATTCACCATCGAAAACATGCGTTATGTGGTGGATGTGATGTCTGCATGTATCATTAGAAATGAAGTGCTATTCTGTGAGCTGGACGCGCATGCAGGTGATGGCGACTTCGGTATGAGCGTGGCGAAAGGCTTTAAGCAATTAAAACGTGAATGGCAAAGTCTGATTCAAGCGCAGCAGATGGATGAATTCATGCTGAACTGCTCAATGATCATTATGGAACATTGTGGTGGCGCGTCTGGCCCAATCTGGGGTTCAGCATTCCGTGCGGCAGCGAAATCGATTCAAGGCAAATCAGTTTTAACTGTCGCTGATTTCTCAGAGATGCTGCAAGCAGCGGTCAAAGGCATTCAAACCACAGGTGAACGTTCATTTGGACGTGGCGCAGTGGTGGGTGATAAAACCCTGATTGATGCCTTAGTGCCATGTGCAGATTCATGGTCTGCCCATACCGATAAATCATTTAAAGAAAACTTTACATTAGGTGCAAAAGCGGCAGTTCAAGGCGCTGAAAATACCAAAGAAATCGTGGCGCGTATGGGACGTGCAGGAACTGTGGGCGACCGCAGTCTTGGCTATCCAGATGCAGGCGCACATGGTTTAGGTGTAATCTTTACGGATATTGCAGAACATATTAAATAACTGAACGTTTTAAAAAATTGCCAACCCACATCAAAAGCATCGATTCGTCGGTGCTTTTTTATGACTATTTTAAAGCACTTTTTTCATCAACTATCTCATGCATACAATACCGTTAGCATGAAATCCATTTTCAAATAATGCTTAAAAATTAACACAATTGAGCTGCTTTACCGCCCAGCGCTTTGCTAAGTTAAAACATATAACGATAAAAAAGGATGAGACATGGATTTCACTCAAATTTTCATCCATGACACCACATGGACTTTTGCTGCCGAAGTGATTTTGCGTAGCGTCATTATGTTCGTTTTAATCATCGTATTCTTACGCCTAACGGGCAAACGCGGGGTGCGACAGTTATCCATCTTTGAAGTTGCGATACTCCTTGCTTTGGGTTCTATTGCAGGCGACCCAATGTTTGATGAGGAACTCCCCCTCTTACAAGCGCTCATTGTGATGACGGTGGTGATTGGTTTATACCGCGTAATCACTTGGCTAATGATGAAATACCAACCCTTTGAAGATTTAATTGAAGGCAAAGCCCTCTACATTGTGGAAGATGGTGAATTGGTTTTAGAAAAGATTAAACAAGGTAAAATGTCACATGATGAATTCTTCTCTGAAATGCGTCAGCAAAATGTTGAGCATCTTGGACAAGTTCGAGTTGGCTTATTAGAAAGTGATGGCAAGTTTAGTATTTTGTTTTACCCACCAGAACAAGTGCGTTATGGACTGCCACTATTTCCGAAACCCTATAAAGCGGTTCGCGATATCAAAATGCATCATTTGTACGCCTGTACGCATTGTGGCAAAACCATGTACATTCACGGTGCACAGGACGCCTGCCCGCGCTGCGGATGTTGTGACTGGGCTGAAGCGATTAATACACAGCGTTTAGCTTAAGCATTCAAGGCTAAAACTTTAAAATTCTGTGCCGCTTCAATTAAATACGTCATCAAAATACAGTCAGATCCAACGACCATCACCACAGACCCACCCTTGAATGTTTTATTCGCCATCTAAAAGTGCAGCAGCAGAGATTTCATTGGTTAATATCTGTGCATCATTTCAGTTCAGGCAAGACATCCAGCTTTCATCTTTTAATGACCACAAGATGCTCAGACAGACTCCCAAAAATGTATCATTCGTCAATTTTCAGTTCCATTATCGCGCTAACATCTATCAATCAGATAAAAATACAAAATAATGAATTGCCCTGAATTAACTCAGAAATGGCGCAATTTGTTTTTCATTTTTTAAACAGATTCTAAAAACATAGTTTTTCACTTAATAATCATTCATTTAATTTTGTCATTGCAAATCATCATTGCACTATTTTAGTGCATTATTGTCATGCTCAAGCAAGTCTTTGCTTTATATCGAGTCTTCTACATTTTTTAGTTTTTTTAATCAAAATTTCCCTCTCTCACTCCTCTTTTCGAAATTATTCCGCTCGATATACTGAACTTCTTTTCGTGAACTAGCGCACAAAACTGGAACACCTTATGCAAAATATAGATCTCCTCTTTCTCCTTCTTGGTGCAGTCTTGGTTCTTGCCATGCATGCTGGCTTTGCATTTTTAGAATTGGGTACAGTACGACATAAAAATCAGGTCAATGCGCTGAGTAAAATTTTGACTGACTTTTCTATTTCCGCAATTGCATACTTTTTTGTGGGTTATTACATCTCTTATGGTCAGCACTTTTTTCATATTGGGGACACTTTAGCCGCCGATCATGGCTACAACTTAATGCGTTGTTTCTTTCTGCTGACTTTTGCCGCAGCCATTCCAGCGATTATTTCTGGTGGTATTGCTGAACGTGCAAAAATGCGGACTCAAGCGATTGCCACATTATTATTGGTCGCTTTGGTCTATCCATTTTTTGAAGGCATGGCATGGAATGGTAATTTTGGATTACAAGCTTGGTTAGAACGTACATTTGGCGCAGCCTTTCATGACTTTGCAGGTTCGGTCGTGGTACATGCGATGGGTGGTTGGATCGCTTTAGCTGCAGTACTTTTACTCGGTGCGCGTCATGGTCGTTACAAAAAAGATGGCCGTATCAGTGCGCATCCACCTTCAAGTATTCCTTTTTTGGCACTCGGTTCTTGGATTCTCATTGTCGGTTGGTTTGGCTTCAACGTAATGAGTGCTCAACGCCTTGATGCGATTTCAGGACTGGTTGCAATTAACTCTCTCATGGCGATGGTCGGTGGCACATTGGCGGCAAACTTCATGGGTAAAAATGACCCCGGTTTCTTACATAACGGTCCCTTAGCAGGTTTGGTTGCAATCTGTGCAGGCTCAGATGTAGTTCATCCTGTCGGTGCGTTGATTATCGGCGCTATCGCAGGTCTGATCTTTGTCAAACTATTTACATACACTCAAAACAAACTCAAAGTCGATGATGTACTTGGCGTATGGCCACTACACGGTGTTTGTGGTGCTTTCGGTGGTATTGCAGTGGGTGTATTTGGACAAAAATGGTTGGGCGGTTTAGGCGGTATTTCAATGATCTCTCAATGTATCGGTACGCTACTCGCGATCGTGATTGCATTGGCTGGTGGATTCATCGTTTATGGTCTACTCAAAGTAACGATGGGCATTCGCCTAGATCAAGAAGAAGAATTCCGTGGTGCAGACTTAAGTATTCACCGTATTTCGGCAAACTCTGAAGAAAACATGTTCTAAACAACACAATCTAAAGCGGCATTTATGCCGCTTTTTTTTACCCAGAACTTCGCTTAAAGCTTGAGTTTAAATCACCTTATTTTAGAAAATCTAAGACCTGATCCAAATGCTGAATTTTATTCGGAATGCTGTGCTGTTGTTCAGGACTTAAAGTATGAAAGCCTTCAAGCAATACGGCAGACATCCCTGCTTGGCTCGCACCATAAATATCATTGACAGGATGATCACCAATAAATAAACACTCGGTTTCCATCACGCCCAACTCACGACAACTGTGCTGAAATATTTCAACTTTGGGCTTACTGATGCCTGCACTTTCCGAGCTGATGATCTGATCAAAATACGATGCAAAACCTAGTCCATTCAAAATATTCAGGCGTGTGGCATGTCCACCATTCGACACCACAGCCAATTTATACTGCTGTTGTTTTAGTTGCTGCAGCAAGGTCAAAGCCCCAGGCATCGCCACGGCAAACTGACCAAAGTGCTGAAACCAAAATTGTGTGAGCTCATCAAAATCGGGTTGATGTATCCAATCCAGCTCCGTTTGTAGAGCATAAGCGACAGATGCCCCAATACTCGGATGAGTAAGGAGTTCTTTTTTCGGATATCCCCCATTATCTATACGATTAATAATACGTTTAATCTGTACAAGGTCTACCTCCGCCAGCGTCGACTGATAAGACTCGGCTAAATACTGCGTATAGGCCTGAACGCTGTGATCTCGATGAGTCAAAGTATTATCTAAATCAAAAAGGACTGCACGTATGCTCATAAATCTTTATTACTGAGTTTTCAAAAACTTTAACACAATGCCCGTTTTGCTTTATGCACCTTCTTCACTATCGATATCAATACAGTTCAAATAGCCGATTAAGTCTGATTTAAGTTTTGTGGTTTCAAATAGCAGCATTCAAACAAAATAATTTCGGCACATCACACGACTTATGCTCTCGAACCGTACCTTTTTATTGCGACAAACCCTGCTGCTCACACTCAGTTTGGTTGGCCTCCTTTATGTTTTTCCCGTCGGTGGTTCGCTCGACCAAGCTTTTATTCAGCCTTGGGTCGACCTACATGGTAGTTTTCCTCATCGTAATGATTGGGCACTTGCTGTGCTGAACCATCGCTATATCAAGAATATCGTCATAGGCGTGTATGTTCTCTATATCGCAGCATGGATATGCAGTTTTAAATATCCGCATCTGAAAGCACGTAAGTTTGAATTTGGTTATTTTTTCGTGGTTGCTCTACTCAGCACGGCAATGATTGGGTTGCTCAAATCACAATCTGCACATGCCTGCCCTTGGAATATGACTGCCGCTACAGCCCATGGCTTTTCTTGGGATTTTTCAGCACGCCAAGGACACTGCTTCCCCGGTGGCCATGCTGCGACTGGTTTTGCCTTAATTACGGGATATTTTGTTTATCGAATACATCGACCTGCCCGTGCTTACTTCTTTTTATCTGCTGGGCTGATTTTAGGCTTTGCTTTTGGCTGGGCGCAAATGATGCGGGGTGCACATTTTCTCAGTCATAATCTATGGACAGCATGGTTTATTTGGGCATTTAATTGTGTCATGTATGTGCTGTTTTCTCGCCATTTCACTGCATCGACTACGCAGCAAAACAGCAAACCTTTTACATGGATCTAATTAAGTCCCTGAATTGAGCTTGATCTGAAAATGATTGAGTCACTCATGATTCACTAAATGGGATCTGTAAACTCACTTTCAGACCACCCAATGTTTCACTTTTAGAAAATTTCAAATCCGCACCGATATGTTTTGCGGCTTTATCCACGATCGCTAGCCCTAAACCACTTCCAATTTCTTCATGATTATAAATTCGATAAAAGCGTTTTCGAATTTGCTCATATAAAGCTGGGTCGATGCCAGGCCCACTATCTTCAACCTGTACAACCGCCTGCCCCGCATGTTCAAAGACGGAGACATTAATCATGCCCTGTGCAGGGGTATATTTAATGGCATTATCAATCAAATTAAAAATGATTGAATGTACCGTTGGCTCAAGACTATATAAGGCAATGCTTTGTTGTTGCTCCATGCCAAGGTCAATATCTTTTTGCATCGCCAAATGTACCAGTTGCTCCACGCAATTGGTTGCGACTTGCTTAAGATCAAAATGTTGTTTGCGCTCAAGTTCAAAGACCGAGGCATCTTGTTTTGCCAAACTCAATAATTGACTGACCAAATGCTGAATACGAATTAAACCTTTACTCAAATTTTGTAGAGCGTCATCTTGTGGAAATTTTTGTAGCAAAATCTGCATTTGCAAATTCAGTGCGGTAATCGGGGTCCGTAACTCATGCGCTGCGTCAGCAATAAACTGGCGCTGTTCCTGCTGTGACAATGAAATTCGTTCAAACAACTGGTTCATTTCAATAATAGTCGGTGCAATTTCCTCTGGATACGGCATTTGAGAGATTGGAGAAAGTTCAAAGGCATCCCGTTTTGCCAGTTCTTTTTTAAATTTTTCCAGTGGGTTTAAACTGCGTTGAATCAACCATCCCAAAGCGATTAATGCAAAAGGTATAAAAACCAAATAGGGAATAAACATGCTACTGGCCAATTCTGCTGCAAGATGCTGTCGTACCGATTCTTGCTGACTGACCTGAATTTGCCGATCTGCAAGTGGCAAAATATAGGTATGCCACTCATCTTGTTGGGTATTGTGGGTATAAAAACCGGCTTTGGGCTGAGGCGCGACCAATAATTTTAATTGATGGGTTTGATGCGCATTGGACTGATAAGTCCACACATCAACAAATAAATCTTCTTCGTGATAACGCTTATGTTGATCAAATTCGCCGCGAATAGGCTGCGGATCATGCTCTGCAACACGTTCCGCCAAATTTTGCATTTGCGCATCTAAAATTTCATTAATTTCTTCAAGTGCAATTCGATAAGCTGAAAACACCAAAAGACAGCCCAAAAACATACTGAAAACAGACACATAAATAATTAGTCTCTTTTTCAGAGAATAAGGCTGCTGCATGGTTGATAATTCCTTTGCCTTAACCGAGTCGATAACCTAAACCACGAATGGTGCGAATAAAATCTTTGTCTAATTTTGTTCTGAGATGATGCACATACACTTCTATGGTATTACTACTGATATCACTATCAAAATCATAAAGCTTATCTTCTAAATTGGCTTTCGAAAAAATCTTATTCGGATGCGTCACCAGTGGAATCAATATGGCCCATTCACGGTTAGATAAATCAACATATTGCCCCTTATAGCGTGCAAGATGCTGCTCAATATCTAAAATCAATTCACCATGTTTTAAAATTTTCTGTGGTGCTTCGACTGAACTCAGCCCTGTGCGTCGAAGGAGCGCATGAATCCGTGCAAGTAATTCATCAAACTCATAAGGCTTAATCAGATAGTCATCTGCCCCATGGTTTAAACCATCTACACGATTTTGTAATTGATCACGTGCCGAGATGATTAACACTGGCAATTTAGGCTGCATTTGACGAATTTGTTTCAGGACTTGCATACCATCCATCATCGGCAAACCCAGATCTAGTAAGACGATATCAATCCCCCCTTGCATTATGAGCTTTAAGCCATCGATACCATTATTCACCCACTCGACTTCAAACTGTTGATAGTTCAACAAGGTTTTAGTCGATTCGGCAATCATGAAATCATCTTCAATAATAAGTATTTTGTGCATGGCTTAAGTCCTGCGCTGTACTGAAGTACATTGTTGCAACATATTGTTTTTTTCATCAATCACTTGAGTCTGCACATCGAGCAAACTCAATAGCGATGGAAATAGATTATCCTGACTTAATTTTTGGCTTTTTTGTGCCATTAAACAAGTATATTGCGCTGAATTATTTTTTTGCCACGCCGGTGAAAACCACATCAACATCGGTACATGGGTTTGCTGTGACGGTGCAATTGCGTATGGAGAACCGTGTAAATACAAACCATGCTCACCTGTCGACTCGCCATGATCGGACAAATACCACAGTCCTGTTTGATAGTTGTCAGTCACTTTTAAAGTGTTAATCAATTTACTCAGTACATGGTCGGTATAGACAATACTGTTGTCATAACTATTTATTAATTCCGTCGAGCTACATCCCTGTATGGCATTGCTATTACAGGTTGGCTTAAATTTTTGAAACGCTGCGGTACTTCGTTTGAAATAAGCAGGGCCATGACTGCCCATTTGGTGTAACACAATTAAACGGGGAGTTGGATCTGCTTTGGGGATCGAAGCCAAATATGCCTTCAAACCATCCACCAAGATTTCATCATGACATTCGCCATCGGCATCACACCACTTTTTCTTCAGCGCTTCAGGAAATTCATATTTTTCAACACGTGTGCATGTGCCCTTACAGCCTGAATTATTATCTAGCCACGTCACCTTATAGCCTGCACGCTGTGCAATATCGAGTAAACCTTCGCGATGACTTGCAAGCTGTTCATCATATTCGGTTCTCGGCATACCCGAGAACATACAAGGAACAGACACAGCGGTTGCGGTGCCACATGAACTGACTTGGCTAAAATTGATAATATTTTGCTGACTGAGTTCAGGATTTGTATTTTTAGCATAGCCATTGAGTGAAAAACTTTCCGCGCGCGCAGTTTCACCAACCACTAAGACCATCAATTTTGGTAAGCTTTTGGCGCTTACGTTTTCAACTATATGTGCATCTTCACCATAGCTCAGCAATGGCAAATTCTGTTTCGGTGCTTTTTTGTGATAATAGGAAAATGTCGAAGCGATACTGTTTTGTGGTGAGAGCATGCCTTTTAAGTCACGATGCTCACGAAAGATCGCAGCATAATCGACAAAATAAACAAACAGCAAAGCACCCATGAGGATGAGCGAAAGCACTATATGTAAACCCTTTTTGGCTACCACCGTGCTTAGGGCTTCTTTATGCAGTGGCAAAAGCCAGATCAATAGCACTGGCAAAATAACCAGTCCAAAGACCCAGATAAAAAATTGTGGCGAGATTAAATCCTGCACTTCCTTTACATCTGTTTGCATCATGTTCTGCACTTGGTCAGATGTAATGGTCACGCCTAAACTATTGACGAAATAAGCACTCAAGCCACCAATGATCAGCAAAACACTCGCCAAAAGTTTTGAATTCCATCGCCATTGCAGGAGTTGCATCAGCACATTATAAAGTGCCACCACCACCAGTACGGTTGCCGCTAAAAATAGTCCGGCCTTCAGCCCCGTATAAGGCGTGAGCTGCTGGATTTGCTGATAAAACGTAAGGTTCAAAACCACCCCAAGCCATAAGGCAAGCACGAGGTTAAATTGACTTAAACTAAGTCTTGGAATTTTTTGCTGTATTTTAGCTATGACCTGAAGCATATTGGCATCAATTATTGATCTTTGATGCCCTAATCTAAAAATTCAAACTTAAAAATCACTTAAAACTGATCAAAACCAAGTAAGAAAAATCAAAAAAGGCGATGTAAAACATCGCCTTTTGAACAACTCAAATCAAAGTTTTAGAATTTAAATTCTAGACCTGTACCCAATACGGGTTGTTTGCTTTCATCTGGACCTTGTTCAAGTGCCAAGTAACCCGCATAACCATAAGCTTTCACTTGTTTGCTAAATGCATAATCTGCACCTGCAATGAATTGCTGAGCTTCGTAATCATCACCCACTTTATAGGTCGTAGTATTTTGACTATATTGTGCTTTTACTGTCCAAGCTTTTGCAGAGGGTAAATTGTATTCTGCACCGACTAACCAACCTTGAGCATCATCAATATTTGCTGCTGCAACATCATTACCTTTAGCAGCCTCAACCTCTGATGTTTGATACAGTGCTTTCAGTGCCAAACCACCCTCAAGATTTACACGACCGATCGCACGAATTGTATTTGCAGCAGCAAAAACTTTAGTACCCTCAACTTCAGGACTTACAGCATTTAAGATCCCAAATCCACCAAAGTTCGATGGAATGGCTTTGTCATAGGCTAAACCTGCGACAACAACGGGGCTGTCATAGACAACAGACGCCGACCAAGCATCGCCAAGACCACGACCTGCAGTTTTTACTACACCTTTGTCGCTCTTGATTCCTGAAGATTCACCTGTTGCAAGCAATGCATTAACTTTAATTGCACCTTCAGCAATTTTAAATGCTGGTGATTCATAGACAACAACGTTATCTACACGGTTTTCACCGGTCATGATGCCTGTAACATCAGCACGGTTACCCACGTAGTTGTTGAATGTATCAACCGGACTAGACAATTGTTTTAATGGTGTATCGTGTGCACCAACTTTCAATGTACCAAGTTTCGCATCTTTCAAACCAACGAAGCGGTTACGCTTAGACCAGTCATCGCCTTCGCCGTCAGAGTTGAATGCCCATTCAATTGCATAAACTGCGCTTAAACGCTCAGTCAGTTTTTCATCGCCCTTTAAACCCAAGAAAGAACTGTTTGAACTGATTTCAACGACATCTTTGTTTGAAACACCCGTTTTATTATCTTCAGGTAAATAATCAACAGACGCATCAATTTCACCGTAGAATGTTGGTGCTGCAAAGGTTGACCCAGCCAAAAGGCTCAATGCGATAGCCGCTGCTAACTTAGTTTTCATCAAAAATTTTCCTTAAATTATTTTGTAACAGATATTACACACGCGAAACATATTACAAAATTATTAAAATAATATTTGCATTGCTCTTTTAGTGCTTTAGCTGATAAAAAACAACCAAAATCATGATTTAAAAGTGATTTTGGTCATTTTTTGATGCTTTTCCCCAAAATAGAATCGGGACTAAGCTCAATGCAGCCAAACCTGTGATCCAAAATAAATAAGTGCTATAACCCAACTGATCGGCCACTATGCCACTGATGCTATACAGCCCCCCACTCACCGTCGCCATAATGGCAACCTGAAATGTAAAGTCCGTTGCTGCAAATGCTTTACGACTATATTGCATCACCAAAGTCAGCATGATCACGAGCAGCATGGCTGAAATCATGTCTTCGGCAGCATTAATGCCATAGATCAGCCATTCATGGACGGGCCGTTTTGCCTCGAACTGCAAAGCCAACCATGCATAGGCCAATAAGCTGAATATTTTCAATACTGAATAGACAACCAAGGCCTGTGCCCGAGAAATATACTTCAAACTAAGACCTGCAAGCCCTGCCCCAATTAAAGCAGCCACCGCACCTAGCATAGTGACATATAGACCGATTTGACTAAAACTCAATCCTAAATCGACCATCAGCGGCTTAAGTAAAGGACCTGCCAGTCCATCTGCAAGCTTAAAACTCAATAAGATCATCAGCCACAGTGTGAGAGTTTTGGTTTGGGTAAAATAAGTCAGATACTGGCGAATGGCGTAGAACAAGCCTGAAGTATATTTATGGTTGTTATCATTCTCTTGAGAGGAAATTATGTTGAGCTGTGGCTTTAAAGGTTCTCGATACAGAAAAATAGGAATGGTATTGATGAACACCAATGCCGCTAAAAACAGAAATGTGGCTTGCCAATCCAACCAATCCAAGGCCCAAAGCACAGCACCACCACCCACGATAAAGCCGAGTCTTGAACCAATCACCTGAAAGGTATTGCCCCAGTGCTGTTGGTCGGTTTTTAAAATATTGACAGCCAAGCCATCGGTTGCGACATCTTGAGTTGCACCGACCAAATTCATACTGAGTAAAGCCACAAAAAACAGCAGCAGATACATCGGTTCATTCAAACTTTGGATCGGCAGAAAAGACAGGAAGACCAAGACCACCACGGACAACAACTGCATTGGAATAATCCAACTCCGATAGTGCCCTTTGGACCTTGAACCATGCCGATCAATCCACGGTGCCCAGAAAACTTTGATCGACCATGGCAGCATGAGTAATCCAAAACCACCAATATGCGCCAAAGACACACCTTGCGCTCTTAAAATCACTGGTAAAGCATGCGTCATAAAACCGACAGGTAACCCTTGCGCCCAATATAAGGAAAACAGTAAAAGATAGAGCTGACGAAGCTGGATCATAAGTTCCTAAATGTTGAATGCGCTGAAGTTACATTTAGAGTAGTCAAAATACGGCTATTTTGCCAATGATCTAAAAAAATCATCGACCTAAGATAAAGGTCAATGCTGATGCCGTATTTTTAAAGTGCATCACGTCGAAAATGGATTTCACTTATATAAGAATATGCAATGAATCAAAAGACTCAATTATTTCCAGTTTTGCCCGATCAAGTCCCATCACGTGGTTCCACTCTGAGCCGCGCAATATTTAAAAAACTTTTTTTGGCGCAAGGATGGAAATTTGACGGCGAGTTTCCCAACCTTGCCAAAGCTGTAGCGATCATTTCTCCGCATACTTCTAATATAGATGCATGGCATGGTTTTCTCGCCTTGCTTGGAATCGGGATAAAAATAACCATTTTTGGTAAAAACACCCTTTTTGATACTCCCTTAAAACCACTTTTGGATTGGGTCGGCGTGATCCCTGTGCAACGTGAAAATCCACATGGACTGACCCATGAAATTGCTGAGATTGTCCAAGCGACAGATCAAATTTGGATTGGAATGGCACCTGAGGGAACACGAAAAAAAGCCGATAAAATCCGCAGTGGTTTTTACTATATTGCCTATGAAGCACAGATACCTATTGTGATGTTTAGCTTTGATTATGCAAAGAAAACCATTCATTGCTTGGGTGTTTTTGAACCCAGTGGAGATTTTGAAACTGATCTCGAAAAAATTTTGAAGATTTATGATGGAAAATTTTCCCCGAAAAATCCCGAATGGTTGGCCTTGCCGTTACAAAAGCACTGGAAAAAGCCCTAGTCAAATGGCTATTTTTTTGATGTGATGTGCACTTTGTATATTTAACAATCAGATTTCACACATGAAACTTTTGCATTACCTGACTCCTAGCCTATTTGTATTGGCACTCGCTGGCTGTGATTCTGCAACCAAAACGCCTGCAACCACGACACCTACACCAACCAAAGCACGTGAACCGGTGATCGCGATTGCGCTCGGTGGTGGCGGTGCCAAAGGTTTTGCTCATATTGGCGTGCTTAAAGTACTCGAGTCACATGGTATTAAACCTAAAATTGTGACTGGGACCAGTGCGGGTAGTTTTGTTGGCAGCTTGTACGCCAGCGGTAAAACGCCTTATCAAATGCAGCAATTGGCCCTGAACTTTAAAGAGTCTGATATTCGTGACTTAACCTTAAATAGCCAAGGCATTATTCAAGGGCAAAAATTGCAAGACTTTGTCAATAAAAACGTCGGCAATAAATCAATTGAACAGTTTCCAAAGCGCTTTGCTGCTGTAGCCACCCGTTTGGATAATGGCAGTAAAACTGAATTTAACCGTGGTAATGCCGGCCAAGCGGTACGTGCATCGTGCAGCATTCCGAATGTATTTGTACCTGCAACCATTGCAGGGGTGAAATATGTCGATGGTGGCTTAGTCAGCCCAATTCCAGTGAAAACCGCACGTGATATGGGTGCAGATATCGTGATTGCAGTTGATATCTCTGCGCGTCCTGATGGTACCAAAGCCGTAAGCATGTTTGGTTTACTCGATCAAACCATTAACATCATGGGACAACAAAGTATTAATGAAGAACTGAAAAATGCCAATTTCGTGATTCAACCTAAAGTGGGACATATCGGCACACTCGATTTGAAGTCGAGCAATGCGACGATTTTAGAAGGTGAAAAAGCCGCACAGCTCAAAGTGAATAGCATTATTAAGGCGATCGATAACTTTAAACAGTCCCCTGCGGCCTTTAAACCAGCACCAAAAGCGAAAATATAATTCAACGATTTTTTTTATATTCATTGAGTTATACATCTGCTACATTGATATAGATACTGGTTCATCTATATCAATTCACCCTTATATAAGAGTAGATGTATGGAATTTATTTTAGAACCTTGGCACTGGTTTGTATTGGGCGTCGCTTTGATGCTTTTTGAACTGATTTTGCCGTCTTTTGCTGCGCTATGGTTTGGCGTTTCTGCAATTTTGGTTGGGATCTTATATTGGATCTTTCCATCCATGGACTTTAATGTCCAAATTGTGGTTTGGATTATTTTTGCCGTGCTCTGCACATTTTTGTGGTTCAAATTTATTAAGCCTTTATCCATTGATAAAACCAAAGCAGGTCTGTCCCGTGAAGCGACGATTGGCCAAGTGGGTATGGTGATTCAAACCCAGCTCAATCATGGCAGCGTTAAAGTTCGCTTCCCGATGCCTGTTTTAGGTTCAGACGAATGGCATTGCCGTACCCAAGATGCACTTCAAGTCGGCGACCGTGTTCGCGTGACCGATATTTTAGGCAATGATTTAGTCGTCCAACTGCACAGCAGCAACCACCCCACTGACAATCCATAAATAAGTGAGAAATGACATGTCTGGTGTTTCTATTGTTTTTTTAGCGCTCTTAGTTTTTGTAGCCGTCACCATTTTTAAAGGTGTCCGTATTGTTCCCCAAGGTTATAAATGGATTGTTCAGCGTTTAGGTAAATACCATACAACGCTCAATCCGGGGCTGAACTTTGTGATTCCGTATGTCGATGAAGTGGCTTATAAAGTCACAACCAAAGATATCGTGTTAGATATTCCCTCTCAGGAAGTGATCACACGTGACAATGCGGTACTGCTGATGAATGCTGTGGCTTATATCAACTTAACCACGCCTGAAAAAGCAGTTTATGGTATTGAAAACTACACATGGGCGATTCAAAACTTAGTTCAAACCTCTTTGCGGTCTATTGTTGGTGAAATGGACCTCGATGATGCACTTTCATCGCGTGATCATATTAAGGCTAAACTTAAAGCTGCTATTTCTGATGATATCTCTGACTGGGGTATTACGCTTAAAACTGTAGAAATTCAAGATATTAAACCTTCTCATACCATGCAGGCTGCAATGGAAGAGCAAGCAGCAGCGGAACGTCAACGTCGTGCGACAGTGACCAAGGCAGACGGTGAAAAACAAGCGGCTATTTTGGAAGCTGATGGTCGTTTAGAAGCCTCTCGTCGTGATGCAGAAGCTCAAGTGGTACTGGCAGAATCTTCACAGCGTGCAATTGAAATGGTGAGTTCAGCCGTCGGCGATAAAGAAATTCCAGTTGCTTACTTACTGGGTGAACAATACGTTAAAGCCATGCAAGATATGGCTAAATCTAATAATGCCAAAACTGTGGTTTTACCTGCGGATGTACTGAATACGATTCGTGGTGTGATGGGACGTAATAACTAAATCTTCGCATTAATTAAAATGGGTCGTGATATACGGCCCATTTTTATGCCCAAAACAAAAAAGAAGGCAAATTTTGTCAATTTATGTTTAAATTTCACGTTATTTTTTTGACGTTTTAGGACTTATCGTTCGATTTTACCTACTTGGCTTAGGCAAATCCCATTGAGTCCCCTAATTAAACGCAATTGTCCAACGCCAAAGCGGATACCGTATGAGCTCCCTGAATCCCACCCTAATTACCTTTCTCTTTTATATTGTCGCCATGGTCGTGATCGGTTTACTTGCATACCGTGCGACCAGTAACTTTTCTGACTACATTTTAGGTGGCCGCCGATTAGGGAGCTTTGTCACTGCCCTTTCTGCAGGTGCATCGGATATGAGTGGTTGGTTGCTCATGGGTCTTCCGGGGGCGATTTACCTTTCAGGTTTATCTGAAATGTGGATTGCAATTGGTCTGATCATTGGTGCTTGGCTCAACTGGTTACTTGTGGCAGGTCGTCTTCGTGTACATACCGAAGTTCAAAATAATGCTTTGACCCTACCTGACTATTTCTCAAATCGTTTTAACGATCAAAAGAAAATCTTACGTATCGTGTCAGCTGTGATTATTTTGATTTTCTTCGCAATTTACTGTGCTTCAGGCATGGTTGCAGGCGCTCGATTATTTGAAAGTATGTTTGGTATGTCGTATAGCACTGCGCTTTGGATCAGTGCCATTGCAACGGTGAGCTATGTGTTTATTGGTGGCTTCCTTGCTGTCAGTTGGACCGATACCATTCAAGCGGGCTTTATGATTTTTGCCTTGCTGCTGACACCTATCGTGGTCATGTTGTCATTCTCTGATTTAAGCCAGTTCACTCTGGCACTAGAAGCGGCACGCCCTCAAGCGATGAATGTATTTGCTGACTTAAGTTTTGTCGCAATCATGTCTTTATTGGCATGGGGCTTAGGCTATTTTGGTCAACCGCATATCTTAGTCCGCTTCATGGCAGCTGATTCTGTTAAATCGATTCCCAATGCACGCCGTATTGGTATGACATGGATGACGCTCTGCCTCGGTGGCGCAGTTGCAGCAGGCTTCTTCGGTATTGCTTATTTCCAACAGCATCCAGAACTGGCAGGTGTCGTTACAGCAAACCCTGAAACGGTCTTTATGGAATTGACTAAAATTCTATTTAACCCATGGGTTGCAGGTATCGTATTGGCTGCGATTTTAGCTGCGATCATGAGTACCTTAAGCTGTCAGCTTTTAGTCTGCTCAAGTACATTAACTGAAGACTTTTATAAATCATTCTTACGCAAAAATGCTTCACAAAAAGAATTGGTTTGGGTCGGCCGTATTATGGTGTTAATGATTGCGTTGCTTGCGATCTATATGGCGGGTAATCCTGACTCTAAAGTCCTTGGTCTCGTCGCATATGCATGGGCAGGCTTTGGTGCTGCATTTGGCCCACTGATTATCATGTCATTGTTCTGGAAACGCATGACACTCAATGGTGCTTTAGCAGGTATGGTGGTTGGTGCTGTTATGGTTATTCTATGGAAAAACCTCTGGGGCGATACAGGCGTTTATGAAATTATACCAGGCTTCATCTGCTCACTCATTGCAATCATCATTGTAAGCTTAATGGGCAAAGCACCATCTGCTGAAGTCACTGAAAAATTTGAAGAAGCAGATCGTATCTATAAAGAAAGTATTTAAGACCAATAGCACTTAAATATAAGCTCTAATTTTTAATATCTGCAAAAAAGGACGCCTAGCGTCCTTTTTTGTTTTTATCATGTCATCCATTTAGATATTACTTAGATGGTTTATTTACTTCTGTTCCAAATCTACAAAATATAAAAAAAGCTCACAACATATTGAATGAGTGAGCTGAGGTTTTTACTGCGTTATATTAACTTTGACGTTTTAATAAAAACTGCGTGATCTTGTGTAATTCTGCCGCGTCTTCTGCAAAATAATCCAAAGCTTGAAGCGCTTGTGCATGTAATTCTTCTGCATAAGCTTGCGCTTGCTCGAGACCCATTAGCGCAGGATATGTCGATTTATCCACTTGTTGATCTTTACCCGCTGTTTTACCCAATGCTTCAGTGTCAGCAATAATATCTAAAATATCATCTTGCACCTGAAAGGCTAAACCAATCGCGAGACCAAATTCACGGAGTTTAGGAATGGCTTGATCTGTACCATTAAATATCGTCACTGCCGCCATCATGATTGCAGCAGAAATTAAAGCACCAGTTTTATTTCGATGAATATTTTCCAGTTCATCCTGACTGACATGCTTGCCTTCCGCTTGTAAGTCTAGAACTTGTCCATTGACCATTTTGGAAGTTGCAGTCGCTAAAATTTGCATTTGCTTTAAGATGATCGGCGCTTCAACGGCTGGGCCTTGATCAAAGAGACGGCTGCCTAAAACTTCAAAAGCCATCGATTGTAAAATATCGCCAGCAAGTAAAGCCGTATCTTCACCAAAAGCCACATGACAGGTTGGTTGACCACGACGAAGTAAATCATTGTCCATACACGGCAAATCATCGTGTGCCAATGAATAGCAATGAATAAATTCGATCGCCACTGCAGCACGGCGTACGGCTGCAAAATTAGTATTCGGTTTTAACGCTGCTGTTGCATAACAAAGTGCCGGTCGAACGCGTTTTCCACCCAACATCACAGCATGAAACACCGCCCCTTTTAAGGGTTCTGGAATTGAAAATGCATCAAGCGCTGTCAGTAAATCCTGCTGAATACGCTGCTGCGCTTCTGTCAGGGCATGTGTGGAAACGTCTGTTAAAGAAGACACATTCACCTCAAATACTTTAAATATTTAACTGCTTCGTTCATTAGCAAATTGATTGCCAATGTTTTCTGTCAATTTTGACCTGTTGCATCATACTGCTTTCTCAAATCTTTCTCTATGTTACGGCCTAAATCTATGTATTTTTCCCACAGTCTGATGGTTTTTTAAATGTTGTTTCCTCAAATAGCGCCACATTTTGTCCATCATTAAAACAGGTACAATTTTTCGAACCTTTCTTGGCTTGATACAAAGCCTGATCGGCACGTGCCAATGTTTCAAAAAATGACTCTGTACCATCCCACAAGGCCACTCCGCATGAGATACTCAGTTGTAAAGCCTTATCCGCATAATTCATCGAAGAAGCATAGATTTGCTCACAACATTGTTGTGCAATCGAACATGCAGTCGATATAGCTGTGCGTGGCAAAATCATTGCAAACTCTTCCCCACCCATGCGATATATTTGTGCATCTGCATGTTGACTAATTTGCATCCTTAAAAGCTGCGCACTTTTTCTTAAAACTTCATCGCCAAATGCATGACCGTAGATATCATTGATTTGCTTAAAATTGTCTAAGTCGAGCATCATCAAACAAATTTCATCAGCTTGTTCAACCGCGAAGCTTTTTTGCCACTGAGAAAGGTCTAAATCAAAACCTCGTCGATTTTTTATCCCTGTCAGATAATCAAAATAAACTTGTTGTTCGAGTTGTTGGTTATGTTTCAACAGAGATAATTCGAATTGCTTTAAATTTGTAATATCCGCACAGCACAACAGCACATGTTCCAAATCGCCACTTTGTTGAAACTTTGGTTTGAGCGTGAACCAATAATGCCGTTCATTTTCACTATACATAAAGGGTTCAATGCTATCGTTCTCTAAACAGCGTAAATCAAACTCAGAACTTGTGGCTTTGGTCTTTTGCTGCATCACAGACACGTGATTTAATACGATCTCTTGTAAGTCTGACTGAAATCGATGTTTAAATATTTGATTGGCGCATATCAGCTCAGCTGTCGCAGAAAATAGCGCAGCAGGCATTGGCAACGCTTCTAATACAGCCAATTGTTCAGTAGGTAGGTCCGATTTTATTAAGTCTTTTTTAAGCATGGTTTCGCTACTTTTTTCAGGGTAAAGCTACGCAAAATGCTAACAAAATTAATCTGACATAAATCACAGAAACTTTCTAATATTAAATGCAGTTCATATTATATAAAAATATATACCAATTCATGATTTGCTTATTCATATAAAAGATAAAGGCAAAAAAAAAGCCCCTGCAAAGCAGAGGCTGATTTCTAATTCGATGTTAAATGCTTAATCTAAACTATCCCCAGGAATACGCACCCAGCCTTCCATTAAGACACGCGCACTTCGGCTCATCACGGCTTTTTTAACGACCCACTGACCATTTTCATAAATTGCTTGCGCACCTACACGTAGCGTCCCAGATGGATGTCCAAAACGCACAGCTTCTCGCTCCCCACCACCCGCGGCTAAGTTCACAAGTGTCCCCGGTATCGCCGCAGCTGTACCAATGGCAACTGCCGCTGTACCCATCATGGCATGATGCAGTTTCCCCATTGATAAGGCACGAACCAATAAGTCCGTATCTTGTTCTGAAATATGTTTAGAACTCGAAGATGTATAGGCTTTCGGCTTTGAAACAAATGCAATCTTTGGGGTATGTTGACGCTGTTCTGCTTCAGCAATATCTGAAATCAAACCCATTTGCTGCGCACCATAAGCACGGATTTTTTCAAAACGGGCCAATGCCTTGGCATCACCATTGATCGCATCTTGCAGTTCAGTGCCGACATAACCAATATCTTCTGCATTTAAGAAAATGGTTGGAATGCCTGCATTAATAAATGTTGCAGGGAAACTGCCTTCATCAGGTACGGTTAAGGTATCGACCAAATTCCCTGTAGGAAACATAGCGCCGCCATCTTCACCATCATCTGCGGGGTCTAAAAATTCAATTTGAACTTCGGCTGCTGGGAAGGTCACACCATCTAGTTCAAAATCACCAGTTTCTTGTACTGCACCATCAGTAATAGGTACATGCGCAATAATGGTTTTTTGAATATTGGCTTGCCAAATACGAACCGTACACAAACCATTTTCAGGAATACGTGATGCCTCAACTAAACCATTTGAAATGGCAAATGCACCAACCGCTGCCGTTAAGTTTCCGCAGTTACCACTCCAGTCGACAAATGCTTTATCAATCGACACTTGTCCAAATAGATAATCTACATCATGCTCAGGCTGTGAACTTTTTGCCAAAATCACGGTTTTACTGGTACTTGAAGTCGCTCCCCCCATCCCATCAATTTGTTTACCATAAGGATCTGGACTGCCAATCACACGTAATAAAAGTTGGTCGCGAACTTTTCCAGCTTGTTGTGCTGCAAGCGGCAAATCATCTAGCTTGAAAAATACACCTTTACTAGTACCACCACGCATATAAGTCGCTGGAATCTTAATTTGGGGAGCAAAACTCATTTTTATTGAATCCTTAATCTTTATCATTGTGTTTTGGCAGAGCGTTCTTTTCTGCGCTTTTGCATCATACAATGTTTAATTGAAGTTTTAACAATCACATGACTTAAGTATAAAAAAACAACATTCGATACCTTTTCCATATAAAGCCAAGTATAAAAATTTCAATTAAAATAAAATTAATCTATTGATTCATAAATTTTTAATTCAGCATTTAAAACGAAAAATAGGTTATTAAATATATAAATATTTTTCATAAATTTTGAGCTACTAGGCTATTCATTCTCTATACATTACAATTACCAAAATTAAACCATTCTCGGGAAGAGTAACTTGACTACCAATTCCTCCGAACTCAAGCGTGGCTTAAAGAATCGTCATATTCAATTGATTGCCATGGGTGGTGCAATTGGTACAGGCTTATTCTTGGGCTCAGCGCATGTGATTCAATCTGCTGGACCATCCATTATTCTCGGCTACGCCATTGGCGGTCTGATCGCCTTTCTAATTATGCGTCAGTTGGGTGAAATGATCGTCCATGAACCTGTAGCAGGTTCATTTAGCCATTTTGCATATAAATATTGGGGGAAATTTCCAGGTTTCTTAACAGGTTGGAACTACTGGATTCTCTATATTTTAGTGGCAATGACAGAACTCACCGCTGTTGCGAAATACATCAACTACTGGTGGCCTCATATTCCAGCGTGGGCATCTGTACTGTTCTTCTTCGTGATCATTACTTTAGTAAACTTAGGTAATGTGAAGTTTTATGGTGAGTCTGAGTTTTGGCTGTCGATTATTAAAGTCACTGCGGTTATTTCGATGATCGTATTTGGTTTGTATTTGCTACTGACTGCAGATGCCAATTCAACAGCATCATTTACCAACTTATGGAGTCAGGGCGGCTTCTTCCCAAATGGTTTTGAAGGCTTATTCTTCATGCTAGCTTTCTTGATGTTCGCCTTCGGTGGTATTGAACTGATTGGTATGGCGGCAGCGGAAGCTGAAAATCCAAAAGAAACTATTCCAAAAGCGATTAACCAAGTTGTATTTCGTATTTTGATTTTCTACGTGGGTTCTTTGACTATTCTATTGTCACTTGTGCCATGGAATCAGCTTGAACTAGGTGGTCTAGACAAAAGTCCATTTGTGATGATCTTTAGCCAACTGGGTATTGATTGGGCTGCACATTTACTGAACTTCATTATCCTAACTGCAGCACTGTCTGTTTATAACAGCGGTATGTATGCCAATAGCCGTATGCTTTATAGCTTGGCAAAACAAGGTAATGCCCCAAAAGTTTTCGCAAAAACTAACAAAAGTGGCGTGCCAATTCCAGCAGTATTACTTTCTGCAGTATTGATTTTCGGCTGTGTACTCTTAAACTACTTCGTACCTGAAGATGCACTTGGTCACTTAATGTATGTTGTTGTTGGTGCGCTTGTCCTGAACTGGGCGATGATTACCATGACTCACTTACAGTTCCGTCGTGCAAAACGTATTTTGAATTTTAAAACCTCATATCCTGCACTTTGGGCACCAGTCAGCAACTACATCGTTCTGATCTTTATTGCTTTAGTTCTATTTATTATGTGGACTCAGGGCTTTATGGAATCTGTTCTGATGATCCCTGTTTGGATTACAGTCATGTTATTAATGTTTAACTATCTTAATCCTAAAGATTTGAGCGACATTGACCCCAATGAAGTTCATAAAGACTAAGTAATTTAAAAAGTTATTGTTTCGGCAATAACTTTTTTTTTAGCTAAAATAGGAGTACATTAGCCTCCGTCTTGCGCTCTTAGCTTAACTGGATAGAGCAGTTGCCTCCTAAGCGACCGACGTGGGTTCGAGTCCCGCAGAGCGCACAATTTTTTGGACACCTCACCTCTCTGATTTTTTCAACTCACATTTATCAATAAAACTAAATTCAGAATTCTTAAATCTAAATTCAAAATTCATATCTAATTTTTTTTTAACTTAATCTTTGTTTTTACTGATATTACTCTTGAGATTTTGTTTTTAAGAAGAATTGAATAGCACCTTTAGATTCCCTAACCATCTATTTGTCAATGCAAAAAACGACACATGGCGTGGTCTATAAGGCCAAAAAATCAATTTATGACTGCCCATATGAAAATATTTTTCAATTATTTTTAGGTTTAGAAAATAATGCAGTAACTAAAAATATTAAATAATAATCAAAATGTTATATGTATTAATTAGTACATTTACTCTAAATAGTTCGTTTTTCAATCATATTTTTTAATCTAGAGCATTTACTCTTATTTTAATTGTGCTATTTTTGTCACATGGAGTAACAATTAAGCCCAAGAGTATTAAAAAGTTTTCCATAACGAATATTTGCAGTAACCATAAAAATCAAATTCGTATCTCAAGGAATGACGAAGAATGAAATTAAAAACTTTAACTACAGCCATGATTCTTGCTTCAGTTCCAATGACAGGGGCTTTTGCAGCTGCACTAGATCGTTCAGGACAATCTATGTCTGCATTTTTACAACCAGGGAACTATTTTGAAGCAGGTATTTCGGTTTTAGATCCAACAGTAGAAGGTAAAGCTAAAGCTGCATATGGTGGTGGGAATCTATCCGATATGGCGGGTGATTATTATTTCCCAACAGCAGCAATTAAAGTTCAACCTACAAAAAACTTCTCATTCGGTTTGCTTTATGACCAACCTTTTGGAGCTGACGCAGCATATTCAGCAAATGACCCATTAGTAGCTGCTGGAACGGGCTTATTTCATTTAAATGGTGAAAATACTGAAGTTGAAGTAACTACTCAAAACCTTTCTTTCGTTGTTGGCTATCAGCCTGTTGAAAGTATCAATATTTATGGTGGTGCAGTTTATCAAACTGTGAAAGGTGATGTGCAACTTCGTGGTGCAGCTTATGGTTCAGCAAATGGTTTGGGTAAATATAATGCAACAATGAAGGAAGATTCAGCTGTAGGTTGGTTAGCTGGTTTTGCTTATCAAATTCCTGAAATTGCTTTAAAAGCATCGGTTACATACCGTTCTGAAATTGAACATGAAGCATCAACTCGTGAATTTGGCCAAAGTAACATAATGGCGTTAGTTACAAGCAATCCAGCAAACGCCATTTTCGATGAAAATACAACAACAAACATTACTACACCTCAATCCGTAAACCTTGATTTCCAAACAGGTATCATGGCGGATACAGTTGCATTTGCAAATGTGCGTTGGGTAAATTGGAAAGATTTTAGCATCCGCCCAGAAAAATTTGATCAAATTGGCCGCACTTTAGGCGCAGTAGGTCAAACACCAGATAACCCGAATGGTTTTGATTTAGTGTCTTATACTGATGATCAAATTTCAGCAACTGTAGGTGTTGGTCGTAAGTTAAGTGAAAAATGGGCTGGTAATGTCTCTGTAGGTTACGACACAGGTGCAGGCAACCCAGTTTCTACCCTTGGCCCAACTGAAGGTTATTGGAACGTCGGTTTAGGTTTACAATTTAGCCCTGCACCGAACTACTTCATTGCTGGTGGTGTGAAATACTTAATGCTAGGTGATGCTGATGCACAACCTGCGTCAATGTTTGGCACTAACAACTCAATTGCATCATTTGAAGATAACGATGCATGGGCTTACGGTCTAAAAATCGGTTACCGCTTCTAATTCTCGGTATTAGTAGATTGGAAATATATCCAATCTACTATTGTAAAAATAATTTAATTCAAATGTTCATAGATTGAGCATTTGAATTTCTTAAGTTCAAAGATAAACATTAAGTTAAATACTCTATTTTTTTATTTATAAATCATAAACATAAATAACACCTTCTAGAATAATTACTCTAGCATTGCTTATTTTTTAACTTATACAGTTCATTTTTAGAGTAGCAACTCTTATTTACTGTTTTTCTATTTATGTTACTTTCCACACATTGAAATAACATCAAAAGTTACAAACAGGGAAAAGTATGCGCTTAAATCACCTTAGCTACGCAATTTTACTTACCGCTTTACCAACAGCATCATTATTTGCAGCGGGTCTAGATCGTTCAGGTCAGTCTATTTCAGCATTCTTACAACCTGGTAACTACGCAGAAGCTGGCATTTCTATTTTAGACCCAAAAGTAGAAGGTCAAGATTTACTGAAAAATAAAGTTGATGACATGGGTGAAGACTACTACTTCCCTTCAGCAGCAATTAAAGTACAAGCGACAGATAAAATTTCTTTAGGTTTGATCTATGATCAACCGTATGGTGCAGATGCAGCTTACGACAGCAATTCACTTTTCTTCGGTTCAAACGGCACGGGTACAAGTGTTGAAGTTGATACACAAAACCTAACAGCGTTAATTGGTTACCAACCAACAGAGAACTGGAACTTCTATGCAGGTCCAGTATGGCAAACTGTTGAAGCAGATATCAAACTCCGTGGTTTAGCTTACCAAGGCCTTTCTGGTTATAACATCAAGATTGCTGAAGAAGAAGCATATGGTTGGTTAGCAGGTTTCGCCTACTCTATTCCAGAAATTGCTTTAAAAGCTTCTGTAACGTATCGTTCAGAAATCAAGCACAAAGCAACTGGTGAAGAAACTTATACGCTTTCATCTCCTATGACTGTTGCTCCTGATGTTACTCTACCTACAGGTACTACGATCGGTTTAGCTGACGCTCGTGTTGATGCAATTACACCGCAATCTGTAAACGTAGATTTACAAACTGGTATTGCTGCAAACACTTTAGCTTTTGCTAACCTTCGTTGGGTTCATTGGGATCAATTTGTAGTAACACCGCAAGCATTATTCCAACGTTCAGGCGGCAACAATTTAATTGATTATTCTGACGATCAGTACTCAATCACTACAGGTATTTCTCGTAAGTTCAATGATAAATGGGCGGGTACTGCAGCTGTCGGTTATGACTCTGGTGCAGGTAACCCTGTAACAACACTTGGCCCAACTGAAGGCTACTGGAGTGTTGGTTTAGGCGGTCAATACAGCCCTGCTGAGAACTATTTCATTCAAGCTGGTGTGAAATACTTCTGGTTAGGAGATGCGAAAGCGCAAACTGGCGGTACAGTTGTTGGCGAATTCAAAGACAATACTGCGCTTGGTTATGGCATGAAAATTGGCTATCGCTTCTAAGAATTAAAAAACTAAAAGCTCCTATATGGGGCTTTTTTTATTTTTGCATGTGACCCATTTCACACAATACATTTAGAATTTTATACAAGTTGCTTATTTTTCAAACAATTGATTTTATATCAATAATTTAATGGATATTTATTTTATATATTTAATAACAATAGTTTATCTAAAAATTATTAAAGTATTTATTCTAATTATTTAAAATCAACAGCTTTTTTTTACCCTAAGTTCAAATTTAGAGTCTTTACTCTTTTTTTATTATGCTATTTTTTGGTGCAAGATATGATTAAAAAAATTACATATCTTTAAATTTTATTAACGCATTGACGCGTTTTTTATACTAGGAAAGTAGAAAAATGAACTTAAAAGCATTAACAAGTGCCATTTTATTTGCCAGCGTACCAATGACAGGGGCTTTTGCAGCAGCAATGGATCGCTCTGGGCAGTCAATTTCTGCATTTTTACAACCGGGTAATTATTTTGAAGCAGGGATTTCAGTTTTAGATCCAAACGTCTCAGGTGTAGATATTAAAGGCCAAGCTACAGGTGATATGGCTGAGGACTATTATTTCCCAGCTGCTGCATTAAAAATTCAACTGAATGAGCATTTCTCATTTGGTTTAATTTATGATCAGCCTTTTGGTGCAGAGGCTAAATATAATTCAAATAGCGTCTTTTCAGCAAAATCTACTGATTCTGTCCTAGGTGCACTAGACCACAAAACAGTCGCTCAATTTAACAGTAAGGCCACTGAAGTTACTGGTCAAACTGAAGTGGATGTAAAAACACAAAACCTTTCTCTTTTATTTGGTTTTCAACCTAATGAGAATTGGAATTTTTACGCAGGACCGGTATACCAAACTGTTGAAGGTAAAGTAAGTCTGCGTGGTGAAGCTTACAGCATGATGTCTGGATATGATGCAAATATCAAAGAAGAAGGTGATCTTGGATGGCTAGCGGGTTTTGCATATCAAATTCCTGAAATTGCCTTAAAGGCATCCCTAACATATCGATCTGAAATCGAACATGAAGTAAATGCAACTGAGTCATTCCAATCAATTGATAACTTCACTGGCTTAAGTGCACCAATCTTAAACATTATGCTTGGTCCATTGGGTGCCAAATTACCGAAAGAGCAACGTGATGCTGTAATTGCAGTAAGAAATGCATTAGTTGCATCTAATTCACTTCCAGAAGGTAAAACAAAAGTTACCACGCCACAATCGGTAAATTTAGATTTGCAATCTGGCATCATGGAAAACACTGTTGCCTTCGCAAATGTACGTTGGGTAGATTGGTCTAAATTTGCAATTAAACCTCATGAGTTTGGTATTAAAGCAGATATTTTAGGTTCTTTAGTTGCTGGTTCTAACGGTATCGTTGGCTACACAGATGGTTTTAACTTAGTCGACTATTCTAAGGATCAATGGTCTGTAAATGCAGGCGTTGGCCGTAAATTTAATGATCAATGGGCTGGTACAGTCATGGTCGGTTGGGACTCTGGTGCAGGTAACCCAGTGTCAACTTTAGGCCCAACCGAAGGTTACTGGAGCGCTGGCTTAGGTGGACAATTTAGTCCAACACCTCAATCGTTTATTCAAGCTGGTGTTAAATACTTCTGGTTGGGTGATGCGACTGCACAATCTGGTTCACACTCTGTCCCTGGTAATGAAACAGCTGCAAATGTTGCTAACTTTAAAGACAACGATGCAATCGGTTACAGCTTAAAAATCGGTTACCGTTTCTAAGTTGCTTTAAAAACTTTGGATTAAACAAGAAAGGGCGCTATAAGCGCCCTTTTCTATAACTTACTATTCAGAATTAAGCTGGAATATCCCGAATAGAAGCATTACGAATCGCTTCTTTCAGTGCTGCATAGCCATGAATTGGTGGGAATTGTGGAAATTCAGCAATCACATTGTCAGGCGCATCAAATAAGAAACCCGCATCAGCTTCACCAAGCATCGTCGTATCATTATAAGAATCACCTGCTGCAATTACACGGAAGTTTAACCCATGTAATGCTTGAACGGCTTTACGTTTTTGATCAGGTTGACGAAGCTTATAAGCGCTAATCATGCCATTTTCATCAGTTTCTAACTTGTGACAGAAAATCGTTGGCCAACCAAGTTGCTGCATTAATGGATGTGCAAACTCATAGAAAGTATCTGAAAGAATAATCAATTGAAAATGAGTACGTACCCACTCTACAAACTCTTTTGCACCTTCAAATGGCCCCATATCTGCAATTACGTCTTGAATATCATTTAAACCCAAACCGTGTTGTTTTAGGATATTTAAACGTTGAGTCATCAACACATCGTAATCTGGAATGTCACGAGTCGTTGCTTCAAGTTCTTTAATGCCTGTTTTTTTCGCAAAATTAATCCAAATTTCAGGTACTAAAACCCCTTCTAGATCTAAACAAACGACTTCCATGCACTCTACCCTCTGTTAAGTGAAAAAATTTTTTCAATATCATAGCGGAAGAATAAAAAAATGCATTGTTCTTTTTTTAAATCTATTTTTTTCATAAGTATCTATTTTTTAGTGATAAGTGTGTTTTAGCATTTCAATTAAAATAGTTCTGAAATAAATTAATATAGGTTTTAACGTTCCAAGCCTATAGCCAGGACATTCATGACTACCATCCCTACTATTGACCTTGTCGATGCACTTGCATCCGAATATGCAGATAAATCACCTTCTGAGATTATGAAACTTGCGCTAAGCCAGCAAGGTGAAGTTGCGATTTCCTTTTCTGGTGCAGAAGATGTTGTACTGATAGATCTTGCATCGAACTTAGGGATTCCATTTCGTGTATTTAGTTTAGATACCGGTCGCTTACACCCTGAAACTTACCAATTTTTAGATACTGTCCGTAAACATTATAAAATTGATATCGAAATCTGTTTCCCAGAAAGTGATGCGGTACAAAAACTAGTAACAGAAAAGGGCTTTTTTAGCTTCTATCAAGATGAACATAAAGAATGCTGTGGTATCCGCAAAGTACAACCTTTGCGTAAAAAACTAGCCACTTTAGATGGCTGGATCACTGGTCAACGTAAGGACCAAAGCCCAGGCACACGTAATGAAATTCCAGTAGTACAAGCTGACCCAGGTTTTTCAGGTCCGGGCAAGCAATTGATTAAATATAATCCTTTGGCAAACTGGTCTAGTGCTGATGTATGGAACTATATCCGTCTAATGGAAATTCCATATAATCCACTACACGAACGTGGCTTTATCTCGATAGGCTGTGAACCATGTACTCGACCTGTTTTACCGAATCAACACGAACGTGAAGGTCGCTGGTGGTGGGAAGATGCAACCCATAAAGAATGCGGTTTACACGCAGGCAATATGAAAAAATAAAGAGCACAAAACCACTGCACAGCAGTGGTTTTTTCAACGCATCGATACACATAATTCCGTATCATTTCAACGTAAAAACGCTATACTGCAAATGACAATTTAATAATTCTAACAATGCTACTCATACATGAGCAGCTGTAGAAATTGCAGTGAGGCAATCAACGCTATGCGTCCATTACATCCTATTGATTTCATATTCTTAAATTTAGAGAAACGGCAACAACCGATGCACGTAGGTGGTCTATTTTTATTTCAGATCCCTGACAATGCACCAGATACTTTTATTCAAGATTTAGTCGCAGATATTCGTAATTCAAAATCCATTCCTATTCCTCCTTTTAACAATAAACTCAACGGCTTCTTTTGGGATGAAGACGAAGAGTTTGATTTAGATCATCACTTCCGCCATATCGCACTGCCGCATCCCGGTCGTATCCGTGAACTTTTGACTTATATTTCACAGGAACACAGTGCGTTGATTGACCGCGCAAAACCACTTTGGACTTGCCATATTATTGAAGGCATTGAAGGCAATCGTTTTGCCATGTACTTCAAAATCCACCACGCGATGGTCGATGGCATTGCAGGTATGCGTTTAGTTGAAAAATCACTTTCGCATGACCCAGATGCTAAAAGTATTGTACCGCCATGGTGTGTGGAAGGCCCTCGTGCAAAACGCCTCAAGCAGCCTAAAGTCAGTCGCATGAAAGGTTTGTTATCGACCATTAAGGGACAACTTGACTCAACTCCACGAGTTTTGTATGAACTATCACAAACTGTAATGAAAGATATGGGGCGTAACCCAGATTATGTATCTAGCTTCCAAGCGCCGAGTTCAATATTAAACCAACGGGTTAGTTCTTCACGTCGTTTCGCTGCTCAGTCTTTTGAATTTTCACGTTTGTCACATATTGCCAAGTCACTTGGTGTAACAATTAACGATATTGTGCTCGCAATTTGTTCAGGTGCATTACGTGAGTATTTAATTACACAAAATGCTTTACCTAAAAAGCCATTGATTGCCATGGTGCCTGCATCGGTTCGTACAGACGATTCAGATATGTCAAACCGTATTACCATGATTTTGGCAAACCTTGGTACCCATAAAGAAGATCCGCTAGAGCGCTTGAAGATTGTGCGTCGTAGTGTGCTCAATGCCAAAGAACGCTTTAAGCGGATGAACTCGAATCAAATTTTAAACTACAGTGCTTTTGTCTACAGTGCAGCAGGTTTAAATATTGCATCAGGCTTTATGCCAAAACGTCAGGCCTTTAACTTGGTGATTTCAAATGTTCCCGGCCCACAAGAGCCGTTATATTGGAATGGTGCACGTTTAGAAGCGCTCTACCCTGCGTCCATTGTCTTGGATGGTCAAGCGCTTAATATCACCATGACCAGCTATTTAGATAAGCTTGAAGTGGGTTTAACGGCATGTCGTAATGCGCTGCCAAAAATGCAAAATTTACTGACGCATTTGGAAGAAGAAATCCAACGATTTGAAGCTATTGTGAATCAAGATTCCCCAAAGTTACAGGCGGTTAGCTAACCGCCTGCTTCACAACTTAGTATCAGTTCATCAGCAGATTGAACCATCAAAAATTAAAAACCCGTCTAAATTAAACAATCTAGACGGGTTTTTTAGTATTTGAACTTTGATTAATTTTTTGGAGTAATTTATGTGTATAAGCTAAAATTTAGGTGAACAAATCCGTTGTTATTGTTTAATTACGACTTGTAGATACGCACTGATAATTAAGTTTATTTTCCATTTTTTATAAAATTTTGCGCAAAAAAAAAATTTAGAATCGCGCGTTAGCACTTTAACCCTCTGGATTACATTATTATTTATATTTCAATATTTAAGCTTTAATTGCTCGGCACTGTTTAAGTAACTGATGACAAGCAGAGCGAATCATAGACGCTGTAATTTGAACTTCATTACCACGCTCATCCACGATATAACCTGAATGGATCACTTTTGCTTCAACGACAGTTTTAAGACCACTTTTCATTACTGTTTTACTAACACCCATAATACACCTCTTTTTGCTAAGCCATTTTCAAGTTCATTACGGGAAAACGGCTTTGGCTATTTGATGTGTCTAGTATTCAAAATAACAGTTCAAAAGTAAAATCTCAGTTGTAACAAGTGTTTAACGATATTCTGTTACAATTTCAACTCAGAATGATATCGTATTGCTCTTGCGTATATAAATTTTCCACTTGGAACTTGATCACACGGCTAATAAAGTGCTCTAAATCAGCCACTGCAGGTGCTTCAGCAGTTAACAATCGGTCAATCACCGACGGATGTGCCACCACGGTAAAACCACTTTGTGACTCATAAGCTCGTGCATATCTCAAGATTTCACGGAAAATTTCATAGCAAACTGTTTCAGCAGTTTTCACATAACCACGCCCCTGACAGGTCGGGCAAGAATCACAAAGCAGATGCTCCAGAGATTCACGGGTGCGTTTACGCGTCATTTCCACCAAACCCAGCTCAGACACTTGAGTGATCTTAGTTTTGGCATGATCGCGCTCGAGCATTTTCTCAAACTGGCTCATCACTTCTTCTCGATGATGTGCTTCTTGCATATCAATGAAGTCAATAATGATAATCCCGCCCAAGTTACGTAGACGGAGCTGACGTGCAATAACTTGTGTGGCTTCCATATTGGTTTTAAACACAGTGTCTTCAAGCGAACGACCACCAACATAGGACCCAGTATTGACATCAATCGTGGTCATCGCTTCAGTTTGATCGATCATCAGGTAGCCGCCAGACTTAAGTGCTACACGTGTCTGTAAGGCTTTCTGAATATCTTCTTCGACATTGTACAAGTCAAAAATTGGACGCTCACCCGGATAATGGAGTAAGCGATTTTGCATACTCGGTACAAATTCTTGGACAAACTCTTGCAATTTGCCATGTACTTCTCGTGAGTCGACCTGAATTTTAGACGTCTCTTCATTAGCCAAATCACGGATGACGCGTTGCGGTAAAGGCAGCTCTTCAAAAATCAGAGAAGGTACGACAATACTGCGTTGTTTACGTTGAATATATTCCCACAGTTTGGCTAAATAAGCCATGTCCTGCGCAATTTCACATTCAGGAATACCTTCGGCGGCAGTACGAACGATGACTGAACCCGGTAAGTTGTGTTCCTTTTGAATGCGTTCAATCATGCTACGCAAGCGATCACGTTCTTCTTCAGACTCAATGCGCTGTGAAACACCGGTATGACTGCCATATGGCATTAAAACGAGGTAACGGGAAGGAATAGAAAGATCAGTAGAAAGTCGTGCACCTTTGGTACCCAACATATCTTTCATGACTTGTACGGTGAGTACTTGCCCCGGTTGTAACAGCTCAAAAACGTTCGGGGTCGGTTGATTGCGCTGCCAGACCATATCATTGATATGTAAAAAAGCTGTTCTCGACAATCCAATATCAATAAAAGCAGCCTGCATACCCGGAAGCACACGAACAACTTTCCCTTTATAAATATTGCCCACTAACCCACGCTTCACGGTGCGTTCAACAAATAATTCATTGACCGTACCGTTTTGAATCAACGCCACCCGACATTCCATCGGTGTGACGTTAATCAACAACTCGTCAGACATATCAAAACTCAAAACATTATAAAAATTCTTGTGTTGCAGCAGTTAATTTAATGCCTTAACTGTCTGTAATAACTGTACGGTTTCATACAAAGGCAGCCCAACGACATTGCTGTAGCTCCCTTCAATACAAGGAATATAGCGCGCAGCAATTCCTTGGATGGCGTAGGCTCCCGCCTTGCCGATTGGTTCACCTGTTGCCCAGTAGCTTTCCATGTCAGCTAGACTCAGCGTTTGAAATTCAACCTGTGTACGTACTACTATACTGTATATTTGATCTTTTGTACTGACACAAACACCTGAAAACACATCATGTTTTCGTCCAGAGATCATTTCCCACATAGAAAAAGCATGTGCTTTCGATGCTGGTTTTCCTAAAATGTGCTCATCTACGCCTAAACTGGTATCGGCGGCAATAACGATAGCATTAGGGAATTGTTGTTGTACTGCGCAAGCTTTAGCACGTGCTAAACGCTCTACATAATCCGCTACAGGTTCTCCTTCCAACACGGACTCATCAATATCTGGACTGAAAATTTCAAATTCCAGACCTAATTGTTGCAATAGTTCGCGTCGTCGAGGAGAACTCGAAGCTAAAATTATATGCGCCATTTTCTCAGGAAGTAATACATGATTGGCCAAATGAGTAAGCTAGTAACAATTGGCTGCCAATGGCGAGCAAATGAAAACTGTGCCCCACCCATCACTTGAACAATCCACACAAACAGTAAATGCGCGAAAATTGCCATTGCAGCAATAATCCATAAATTACCAAATGTGAGGATACGACGTTCACGGGTCAAAAAGCGTGTCACAAATGCAATGACCACAAAACTCAGTGCGTTCATGCCAAATGGCGCATCAGTCAATAAGTCGGTAAAGAGACCTGTGGCAAATGCAAACCAAACACCGCACCATGTCGGCTGACAAAGTACCCAAAATAGCATGATCATCATCATGAATAATGGGCGCCAACCTGATAGGTCATAAGAAAGCGGATACACCATCAGCACGGATGCCAAAATGATGGAAAAGATAATCGGAAATAATGGGTCGCGCTCTGTATGACGACTAAGCTTAGCGAGTGACATGCGGTTGCTCCATCGCTAAAGAATCGGAAAATAGCACAACCACATGATGACCACCTGCCAATTGGGCAGCAGGATTGATATCAATTTGGGCAAATTCACCGCTATTGTGACGACTGACTTTCGACACTGTACCCACCAAATAACCCGCTGGAAAATGTGCCCCTAGCCCTGAGCTATAGACTTTTTCACCGACTTTGATATTCGCACTGGTTGGCACGTATTCCATCTTAAGTCGACCTAAGTCACCTGTACCCGTAACGATTGCGCGCATACCGGTATGCTCCATCCGCACGGATAAAGAGTGCTCTTTGTCTGAGAGCAACATGACACGGCTACTATGCGGGTAAACATTGATAATTTGCCCCATAATACCCTTGTCATCGAGTACAGTTTGTCCCACTTTAAGCTGACTGCTGGCTCCACGGTTAATCACAATAATATGACGTAAGGGATCAGCATCAGTACCAATGACTTCGGCAATCTCCATACGACCATCAATGATGAGTGGTGTATCGAGTAGTCCACGTAGTCGAGTATTTTCAGCAGAAAGTTCAGAAAGTTTCTGTAAACGGACTTGAGCCTGAATTAACTCTGCTTGCATCGCGGTATTTTCACGACGTAATTGAGCTTCAGACTTGGTTTGTTGATTCAGCCATTCTCGCGATAACACTGGATAGCTTGCTAGTGCATAAATTGGATTATATGCCGCATACAAGACGTCTCTGGCCGGTTGAATTACATGCGGCATGCGCCAATCAAAGAAAAGCACCACCAAGCATGTAATCACCGCAATGATAAATGAGCGAAAAGATGGCGGTTGTCTTGAAAACAGTTGCGTTTGCACCCGCCGAGTCCTTTTCTTAGCCTACAAATAACATGTCATGATTAGGGTTATCGAAGAATTCGAGAACCTTACCACCACCACGTGTAACACATGATAGTGGATCTTCTGCAACTACGACAGGAAGACCTGTTTCTTTTGCAAGAAGCTTATCAAGATTGCGAAGTAATGCACCGCCACCAGTCAACACAATACCGCGTTCTGCGATGTCTGAAGACAACTCAGGTGGCGTTTGCTCTAGTGCAGATTTAACCGCAGACACAATGTTTTGTAGTGGATCAGAAATCGCTTGAGTCACTTCGTCAGAAGTTACGGTAATCGCACGGGGTACACCTTCAGCCAAGTTACGACCACGGACTTCGATTTCCAAAGGTTTTGCACCTTCTTCTGGAAGCGCCATACCAACTTCTTTTTTGATGTTTTCTGCAGTGGTTTCACCAATCACACAACCATGTGCTTTACGCACGTAGTTAATGATTTGTTCATCAAATACATCACCACCGATACGTAGTGAGTCTGCATAGACACAACCTTGAAGTGAAATGATCGCGATTTCAGTTGTACCACCACCAACATCGACAACCATCGAACCACAAGCTTGCTCAACAGGCATACCTGCACCAATTGCAGCAGCCATTGGCTCTTCAATTAAGCGAACTTCACGTGCACCTGCATTGTATACAGCTTCACGGATTGCACGGCGTTCCACCAACGTCGATTTACATGGCACACACACCACGACACGCGGTGCAGGTGGGAACAAACGTTTTTCGTGCACTTTGCCAATGAATTGATTCAACATCGTTTCAGTGACTTCAAAATCTGCAATCACACCATCTTTCATTGGGCGAATCGCAGAAATATTTGCAGGTGTACGACCTAGCATTTGCTTCGCGTCAAGACCTACTGCGGCAACGATTTTTTGTGAACCACTGTGGCGAATTGCCACCACCGTCGGTTCATTTAATATAATGCCTCGTCCTGGCGCATAAATAAGTGTATTTGCAGTGCCTAAATCAATGGCAAGATCCGGCGAAAACAAGCCAATTAGTCGTTTTAGAATCACGGGGACGTTCTCAGTTAAACTTTTATATGGACGCAAGGTGGCAACTTTAACTAAATGTGATGATTTGAACAAGTCAATCGCTTATTATAAGCCACGATATTTTGAATTTTTTTAATACTGATTAGGTAATGTTATGTCTACATCGGATGCACAGCATTCTGCAGATCTAAATGCACAAACAGTTTCAGCGATTGCCCATCTGGCTCGATTGTCGCTAGATGAAGCGCAATCTGCTGACTATGCTCAAAGTTTAAATAAAATTTTAGGCATGATGGAAACCCTGAAAGGCATCGATACTGACGGTGTTGAACCACTAAAAAGTCCATTCGACAATCCACAGCCCTTACGTGAAGACGTGGTATCTGAGACCAATCATCGCGAAGCATATCAAGCAGTTGCTCCTGCCGTACAGGATGGCTTGTACCTTGTTCCGCGTGTGATTGAGTAATTTTTATTCAGATCAACATTTTTTCAAATTAAACGTAAAGAAATATTTCTCATGACAGATTTACATCGCTTATCAATTCGTGAATTGTCTGAAGGTTTGGCTGGCGCTAAATTTTCTTCACGCGAATTGACTGAACACTATTTAAAACGCATTGAAAAAATCGATGCTCAAGTCAAGTCATACGTGACCGTGACAGCTGAACAAGCACTTGCGCAAGCAGATGCGGCTGATGCTGCAATTAAAGCAGGCAATGCAACTGCGTTGACCGGTGTACCAATTGCACATAAAGATATTTTCTGTACCCAAGGCATTAAAACCACTGCTGGTTCTAAAATGCTGGACAATTTTATCTCTCCTTACGACGCGACCGTTGTAGCGAAAGGTAAAGCTGCGGGCCTTGTCACTTTAGGTAAAGTGAACATGGATGAATTCGCCATGGGTTCGACCTCTGAAAATTCATTTTATGGCGCGACTGCGAACCCGTGGAACTTAAACCATGTTCCCGGTGGTTCTTCAGGCGGTTCTGCGGCAGCGGTAGCAGCTGATCTTGCGCCGTTCGCAACAGGTACAGATACCGGTGGTTCAATCCGTCAACCTGCATCTTTCTGTGGTCTAACAGGCCTTAAACCGACGTATGGTCGTGTGTCACGCTTCGGTATGATCGCGTATGCATCATCTTTAGACCAAGGCGGCCCGATGGCACGTTCGGCTGAAGACTGTGCTTACCTCATGAACGTGATGGCAGGTCATGACGCGAAAGATTCAACTTCGGTTGAAAAAGACGTAGACAACTATGTTGCTAACCTAAACGGTACTTCTGTAAAAGGATTACGCATTGGTATTCCTAAACAATACTTTAACGTTGCCGGCTTAGATGCTGACGTGAAAGCACGTGTTGAAGAATCGTTGAAAAAGTTAGAGGAAATGGGCGCAATCTTGGTTGAGATTGACCTGAACATGACTGAAAGCTACGTACCAACGTATTACTTGATCGCACCTGCTGAAGCATCGTCTAACTTATCTCGTTTCGACGGTGTACGTTATGGCTACCGTGCAGAAAATCCTGTGGATTTGATGGATCTTTACAAGCGTTCACGTTCGGAAGGTTTTGGTAAAGAAGTTCAGCAACGTATATTGATTGGTACATACGCGCTTTCTGCGGGTTATTACGATGCATACTATGTCAAAGCACAAAAAGTACGTCGTTTAATCCAACAAGATTTCTTAAAAGCATTTGAATCTGTAGACGTGATTGCTGCCCCTGCTGCGCCTACAACGGCGTATAAGATTGGTGCAAACCTGTCTCCTGTAGAAATGTACTTAGGTGACATCTACACCATCGCAGTGAACTTGGCAGGTCTGCCTGCGATTAACGCGCCTGTTGGTTTTGACAAAGACAACTTACCTGTTGGCTTACAGTTGATTGGTAACTACTGGTCAGAATCTCAATTGTTGTCTGTGGTGCATCAGTACCAACAAGCAACCGATTGGCATACACAACGCGCTGCAATTGCTGAGGAGAACGCATAATGGCTAAGAACGCTGCGAAACCAAAATCTAACCTGATTGATGGTTGGGAAGTGGTGATTGGTATCGAGATTCACACTCAGCTTGCGACCAATACCAAAATTTTCTCAGGTTCATCGACTACGTTTGGTCAAGACCCAAATACGCAAGCGAGCCTTGTTGACTTGGCAATGCCGGGCGTATTGCCAGTACTCAACAAAGAAGTAGTTGATCTTGCGATTCGCTTTGGTTTGGGTATTGATGCTTACATCGACCAAGCGTCTGTATTTGCACGTAAAAACTATTTCTACCCTGACTCTCCAAAAGGCTACCAAATCAGCCAAATGGACAACCCGATTGTGGGCTTGGGTCATATCGACATCCAACTTGAAGATGGTACGGTTAAGCGCATTGGCGTAACCCGTGCTCACCTTGAGGAAGATGCTGGTAAATCAATCCATGACCAATTTGAAGGTCAATCTGGTATCGATTTAAACCGTGCAGGTACACCACTTCTTGAAATCGTATCTGAACCCGATATGCGTTCGGTTGAAGAAGCGGTTGCCTACATTAAAGCGATTCACACGCTAGTTCGCTGGTTAGGTATTTCTGACGGTAACATGGCAGAAGGTTCATTCCGCGCTGACTGTAACGTGTCTTTACGTCGTCCGGGTCAACCGTTTGGTACACGTTGCGAGCTTAAAAACCTCAACTCATTCCGTTTCATTGAGCAAGCGATTAACGTAGAAATTGAACGTCAAATGGAAATCCTAGAATGGGATGGCACCATTGATCAAGAAACACGTTTATTCGACCCTGTGAAGATGGAAACGCGTTCAATGCGTTCTAAAGAAGAAGCGAACGATTACCGCTACTTCCCAGACCCTGACTTGTTACCTGTGATCATTGCAGATGCGCAAATTGAAGCGGCACGTGCTGCATTGCCTGAGTTGCCTGCTGCACGCCGTGCGCGTTTTGTAGCTGACTTTGGCGTGACTGAGTACGATGCTCACGTGCTTACGCTTACTCGTGAAATGTCAGAGTTTTATGAAGACGTGGTGAAAGCTGCTGGCGGTGCTGCTCAAGGTAAAGTGGCTGCAAACTGGGTGATGGGCGAATTCTCAGGTGCTTTAAACAAAGCGGGCTTCGAGCTTCATGACTCTCCTGTATCTGCTGAAAAACTTGGCGGTATGATCGCGCGTATTGTGGACAACACCATTAACGGTAAGATTGCAAAGCAAGTGTTCGGCTTTATGTGGGAAGAAGGCAAAACTGCGGACGAGATTATTGCTGAAAAAGGCTTGAAACAGGAAACTGATACAGGCGCGATTGAAGCGATTATTAAAGACGTACTTGCTGCTAACGAGAAGATGGTTGAAGAGTATAAATCTGGTAAAGAGAAAGCCTTTAACGGTCTTGTTGGTCAAGTGATGAAAGCTGCGAAAGGTAAAGCGAATCCTGCACAAGTGAATGAACTAATGAAGAAATTGATTGGTTAATCTAATTAATTTTGGAATAAAAAACCCGCTTTAGAGCGGGTTTTCTTTTGAAATGACAAATGAACATTCATTACTTTGCATATGGTTTAAAGAAATATCATTAAAATATTTTTGGTAATCCACTTGAGTTCTACTTTTACAGTTAAAAGTCATGAACCTTTCTGTACTAGATGGGCCTAATGCATCAACCATGCCAGCACCAAACTCAAGATAATGATAAGTTGTTCTGATTATTCGATCATGAAAAATATTAGAAAACTTCCTATCGTCTCTCATAATAACTTTCAATTCTGAAAAACATTCATAAAATTTTGAGTTAGTTGCAAGAATATCCTTTAACAGTTGCTTTATATTTTCTTGAGTAACATCCTTATTACTGGACACAATCAAAAAATTAGTAATATGTAAATTATTATCAGATAAATATTTAAATATTTTTTTTAAAGCAGTTGTTCCTATTAAAGGATCATATGCAGATGCAAAATCATTTTTAAACAAATATCTATCAACTATAGTTAATTCCTTTGTATATTTAAAAATATTTTTTAATCTTTTGAAAACTTGCTGATTATTCTCTCTGTAATCAATTTGCTTGATAGAATGAATTCTTGACAACTCGAAATTTTTAGAACGTTTTATAGACTGATAATCTAATAATTCACTATCCTCATTAATTTTAGAAATATCTATATTTTCTTTAATTAATTCATAGTTTTCCAAACTTAACAACACGGTTTCAGCGTGCTCAAAAATTTCCAACAATTTTGGTAAATCATTATTGCTTAAGGAAAAATCCGAAATAATTTCTTTGTTAATAATATATTTGGGAAAGTATGTTAATGCTGTTGTCCATCTTTTTCGATACTTCACAGGAAAATCTTGCTGTATTTTTTTTGACAATTCTAATATTTGAGAATTATTAGAGAATAATAAAACTCCAAAACGTTCCCAATCCTCAATTAAGGAGTCACTAATTAAAAGATTTTCCTTAAACTTTATACAATTAAAAATTTCCTTGTCAAAAATAAAAGGGGTAATCACAGCTTTTCATCCTCTAAAGGATTTCCACCAAACATTTCATCAAGCCTTTCTTCAAAGAATCCATTCGGCCAAGTGACTTTAAAATCACCATCTGCATCTAAAGGAATTTCAATCGTCCTTATATCATCTTCTGCTGGATTAACATAAATAATAGAAATATCTTGTGGCATGAGCACTTTATGACGAATAAGCCTCTGAAATCTTAATAGTAATGCTTCACTATGTGTCTCAATAATCCATTGATTAGCTTTTGAAGACTTAATATCTTTAGCAAAGAAATTAGCTAAATTTGCTTGTAACTTTGGATGGAGATGGATTTCAGGTTGTTCTATACAAATAGATGCCTTTTCTTTAACTAAACCTTCAATAATAATGGGTAGTACTTGCCCAATTCCAAATCCAACATCAACCAAAGTTGTTTTTACACCATTACTCTTATTTTTCAATAGGATTGAAGCTGTATCTCCTATAATCTCATCATTTAATCTCTTTATCTCAATAATGTAATTTATTCCAAAATCCTCTAATACCTTGTTTACACCTTCAATATACTTTTCTTCTTGCGTTAAAAAAGATAGAAAGTTTTCACCTTTTTGACCAACACTATTATTAACTAATCCATCTAATTGATACACTCTTTTAGGATGAGGTCTTAATGGTCCAATGTATGAAACATTACTTAATAAGTTAAAAAGTTTTCTATCGCTTCTATTTAAATACTTACTAATATCTTCCACAAATGTATTTTGATAATAATGGATTAATCTTTGTGTTTCATCATCATTTAGCAAGCCACTAGCATCCACATCTGGTCGGCTAATCCTTAAAGGTAACAAATTATTTTTTCTAGAAAAACTTACTTTTTTAACATGCCTTTCTATTTCATTATTAGATATAGGGTGCTTCTCTTTTATGATTTCACTGATATCTTTTAAAAGTCTATTTTGTTTTACGAGCTTATCTATTATTTTTTTATCAAAATCAAAATTATACAAATGAACACCTTGTCGAGAGACTGACTTGGGCCTGAATAAAAAATTGAAATCACTATCTTCTTTTGAAATTAGCTCCGTTTTATCCAAAAAAGATATATTATGTTCCTTGCTGTATGCATATTCGAAAGAGTATTCCAATTCATCAACATCAATCTGAAATCCAATTTTTTTATCACTATTATGCTCATTAACAACAGACAAATAACTACCTAATTCAAAATACTGATTATTACTTTTTAAGGAATTAGAGCTAAGTAAACTTTCTTTTAGGACTAATAAAGATTGTATAATTGATGACTTTCCTGATGAATTAGGGCCATAAATTAGCGTAATAGGTGCAAACTTTAAATCCGTTTTATCAGAAAAAATTTTAAAGTTTTCTATGGAATAATTTGTAATCATAATATAGTCATATCATCTATGGTTGTAAAAATTATAACTTAAAATCAAAACCTTACAAGATACAAATATTCCTAAAAACTTCTTTTAACTTAGAGATCTTCAAAGATTTCAGCTTAAAAATAACATTACCATCAAAAAAGTACCATTATCGCTAAACTTAAAGACTTAGGGCGCATTCAAATTTAAAAGTTCTTCTTTATCCGTGACTTCTACCCTCATCCCCCGCCTTCTCCCAGAGGGAGAAGGAGCTTCCATTACCAAATTAAAACCGTTATGGATTCTATAATAGAAATTCCCTCTCCTTTAAGGAGAGGGTTAGGGAGAGGATTAATATTTAATTTTCATAAATTTAATAATAAAATCAGTCTAAACACTTAGACTAAAACAACATGACCATCAAAAAATTATCTTCTATCGCCAAACTCGAAGACTTAGGACGTGTGCAACTTTCAAAGTCCTTTTTTATGCGTGACTTTCTCTATAGTGAAATCGCAAACTGGTACGGTGTACCCAACGTCCCTGACCATCCTGATATTGCCATTCGTACGGGCTCGAAACTCTGCGAAGAACTACTTGAACCACTGCAAGAAAAGTTTGGACGTATTGCCATTCGTTCCGCGTACCGTTCACCAAGCGTGAACCAAATCGGCAATGAAAAAGGACACAACTGCGCGAGCAATGAGAAAAACTTTGCAAGCCATATTTGGGACTATCCTGACGCAAAAGGCTACGGTGCAACGGCGTGTATTATCATTCCCTCACTCATCGATTTAATTGAAAAAGACCCAAATAATTGGAAACAGATTGCATATTGGATTCACAATCACTTGCCATACAGTCATCTAGAATTTTTTAAAAAAGAAAATACGTTTTGTGCATTCAATATCGGTTGGCATGAGAAACCACTTAAAGAGATCAATAGCTATGTCACAGGATCTAAAGGCAAGCTGAAAGTAACGCATGAACCAAATCTAGACTATGAAAAATTTTATCCTGATTTGCTGTGATTTATCCCTCTTCCAATGGGAGAGGGAGCTTTCAAAGTGAATAAATACTTAAACGATTTTTTGGATATCCCCCCTCTCCTTTTAGGAGATAAGCAGCAGTGCTGCGCAAGGGAGAGGTAAATATTTAACTTTTTAAAACTTTGTGAAAAACACTAAAGTCATTAATAATTGATAACAGCTAGCCTACTAGACTCATCATAATTTGAACTATAACCATCTATAACTTTTATAAATCTAAATAAAAATATACAACTAAAGAATTTACAGCCTGCTTAAAACTGTCATTCCAATATGCTAAGGTAAATGAAAAATTGATATAAATCATATTTCAACAGAGGGTTACATCATGTCAAAACAAATTCTTATGCTCGTGGGCGACTATGCTGAAGACTACGAAACAATGGTACCTTTTCAATTTTTAGTTGGTCTTGGTTATACCGTTCATGCCGTTTGTCCTGACAAAAAAGCTGGCGACAGCATTGCCACAGCCATTCATGATTTTGAAGGTGAACAAACTTATAGCGAAAAACGCGGTCATAACTTTGCGATTAACTATGACTTTGATGCAGTTAACTCAGAAAACTATGTCGGCTTAGTGATCCCGGGCGGTCGTGCGCCTGAATATTTACGTATGAATACACGTGTGATTGAAATCGTACGCGAATTTGACGCGGCGAAAAAACCTATTGCAGCGGTTTGTCATGGTGCGCAAATTTTGGCAGCAGCCAATGTACTGAAAGGCCGTACATGTTCCGCTTATCCTGCATGTGCAGCCGAAGTTAAACTGGCTGGCGGTCAGTATGCAGATATTGCAGTCACGGATGCAGTGACCGACGGTCATTTAGTTACTGCTCCTGCTTGGCCTGCTCACCCTGCGTGGATGGCGCAATTTGTTAAAGCATTAGGCGCGACGATTACCATTTAATGCTTGAGTCAGCAAACTAAAACGCATTGGATCATCATCCATTTAGGGTGAATCCATAAAAAATGCTCCTTGTATAAAAGGAGCATTTTTTATTTACTCAAAATAAAATTAACGAACCACACCTAACTTATTCCAAATTTCTGGGGTTAAAAATTTGGTCACCAATTTATTCAAATCGACATAACGCAGTACGCCTTGTAATTGTTGTTTAATTTCAGGCGTCTTTAATATTTCATCCCCCGTCATACTACCAAGCTCTTGAAAACTTTCGCCTACAGCCTGTAGACCGTCGGCTTTAATTACAGCCTGCGTTTGCGTAGAACATTGCTCCACCAAGATTCGCTGCATCACTTGAGCCAGATTTTTATCGAGTTGCGTTTTTTGCGCATCACTGACATTACTGTATTGTTTTAAATCTGGATGCGCTGCCAAGGCAGAAAAGGTCCATTGCAGCACCGCTGTTTTATCCGCAGCAGTGGTCGATTTCACTAAACATTGACTAAGCTGATCGACCGTAGGACTCGCCAAACTCACCTGAGTCGACCCGAGCATGATGAGCGTCAATAAAGCCAAACCTGCAGGTCGTGAAAAACGTAGATGTAATTTTTTAGATAAACCGTAAGCCATAGACCAAACTCCCAAAACTTGAGTCACCTTTGTATCATGAAGTGCTGTATTTGCTGTTTGGTCTATGTAACTCAACTATTCATTTTTGCTAGTCGGTGCATAGATGAGAGGATGAATCGTTGGCCTTCTATTCCAATACCAGTAAAAATGTCCATTGGTATCGAGCAAACTATGGGTGGTCAATGTCGATTTATTGCTATCACCTCGCCAACATGCAAGTGCTGCATTACGGTTGTTATGTAGGTCAATAAACTCGGGATTCGAATATTTGGGTTTCGCAGGAATGTATAAAGCATCCCCCGGATTGACCCATAAATCTGCCAAGTAAATCTTGCCTAGATTTGGAAAATAGCGTCCTACTGAGATGACCAGAGGCAAATGATCCTGATCTGTCGCGCTAAAAATATGCGGAAAGTCATGATGTTCTAAATCAGTAATGACAAATGGCGTTAAAGTTTTACAGCCATTTAAATTTGATGTTGCATTTTCATAAGGCAAATAATGCCCTGCCATCATGCCGTATTCATAATGAATTTCTGACAGTCGTTTTTGATGTGAATGAATCTGAATCGCTTCACCTGCATGGATTAGGGTGATGCCAAAAGCTGCCGCGGTTTCTCTGGTTGCCACCAATGGCATAAACTCGAAGTGTTGCTCTTCAAAATCAAGCTCAGTTTGCTCGCCCCAATCGGTAGTTATCGTCGAAATTTCGGAAGGAACCGCGTAGGGATTTCCCATCGTCATTTTCGCATTGGTTGGTGACTCGGTAATTAAATGAATTCCTGCTCCAAGTGATGCTAAATATGTTGGATGCCCACGATCATTCAAAAAGAAGGGTGTTTGCTCGATATTGACTGTAATCTCTGTTAATTCTCGGTCAAATAATGGTGCATTAAAATAAGTTTCATTTACTGAACTCATGGTTTTTCCTTATTATTTTTTAAAATTTTATCTGAGTACATCATTGGATCAGGATAAAAGCTTATTTCCCCAAATGGCTTTTATCCTGTTGAAGTTTATTTCATACGATTCAACATATTTTTTGCCCCTGCATGGTTATAGTTGGTCGCTAAGTTTTGTAAGATGCCTTTTGCTCTTGCATTGGCGTTTGGATAACTTTTGCTATATGCAGGCACTGAGGTTAAGCATTTTGCAACGAGCATACCTGATTCAGCATAGGCTCTATTGGCATTTGCACCATTTAATTTGCCATAGCTATAAGCGCGCTGTGCATTATTACAAGCGGTGACTTGATTTTTTCCGGCATTCAGGTCACGTCGTGCATTCACATATAAGCGCATTTGTATCTGTTGCGATGTTTCTGCAACTGGTTTCACTACAGGTTTTTTTTCAGGCTCTTTGGCTTTGGTTTCTTTTTTAGTCTCTACTTCTTTTTTTGCTTCATCTTTCGCATTGCTTTTTGTTGTCGTTGCTTTTGCTTTGTTTGATGTGGCTTTCTTAGCTATGGTTTCTTCTTGTTTATTATAGTTTTTGCGACGTTCTTCAGGTCCAATGATTGCTGTATACAAACTGACTAAGCGGGTTTCAGAACGGTCATTTAATTTACGCTCTGAAACGGGTTCAATAGCAACCATCCAGCGCTGTCCATCTGCCTGACTACACTGAAATACACCTGTACCCTGTTTTATGCTGCTATAGGTCGCTAATAATTTACGACTCCATGCATTTTTGACTTGGTTCAAATTGCTTTTATTCAGTTGAATAAATTTGCCATTTTTGGCTTGGCAGTAACTGCTCATATTTTGCTTAGGTATGAGCGATTCTACTTCCACATTTTTCTTTTGTGGTCCCCAATCATAGACGTATTCTTTCGCCTTTCCATTTGAGCTATTTAGCTCTTTTTGATTGATCACTTCTTGTGGTGAAGCATAATGATTAAATGAATTTGGGTTTAAACTCTGCATGGTTGTACAACCATGTAATGCAAATCCAATACTCCCCACCCATAAAATTGCCTTTAAATTCACAGCAAAAATCTCAAAAAATTCACCCTTAAAAAATAGCGTAATTTAGTGCCTTCCACAATTTTATAATCTTGATTTTATTTATTATTTTTATAATTTTAATCACTAAAATCGCATACGTTTGAGATGTATACACATGTTGTTCATTTTAATTTGATGAGTTTCACATTTTATTTTGATCTAGCGGTGTTTATGAAGAAAATAAAAAAGAGCCTCCGAGGAGGCTCTTTTCTGATTGCTTAAATTCTATTTTAATAGAATATAAGTTGATTACTATCTAAAAGATCTTGCAGAGTAACATCAGTATTTTTCAAAATTACAAGACCTGTGTAATTACTTACACCAAATGTAGGTCCATCTAAATCAATACTTACTTTTACATCAGTACCAGATTGTTCAACTTGAATAAAGCCTCCAATATTTGCATCAGTTAGTGCAGTACTTGTATCACTGAATAAACCACGCAAATCCAACACGTCGCCTTCATTAAAATTATAATCCGCCCATGTATCATTGCCTAACAGGCTAGTATTACCACCAGCAGTTCCAGTTGACAACAAGTCATAAATTACAGTATCGGCGCCAGTACCTGTATTAAAGGTATCATCACCACTGGTACTATATTGAACTACTCCAGAATTATTCAATACTGGATTAATTGTAATAGAAGCACTATCAGTTGCACCTGTTGGGCTAATCAATGTGTAATTAATTACATCAGCAGACAAATTAGTCGTATCACCAGCTGCTTTTGCAGTATAGGTATAATCACCATTCCCTTTAACTTCAAAGTAACCTTTAGCTGTTTCATATGTAGTTGATTCATTGTAGCCAATAGTTACCCCTCCAACTAGAAGTTTAGTAAATGTTGTATCCAATGTATCTGTAGCTACACCATTATCAGCATAAATATTACCCGTAATGATCACTTGTGATGTACTGTCTGTATGCTCTCCATTGTATGTATAGGATGTCCCATCCAATACTGCAGTTACCTGAGATGCTGATGTAGCGGCTCCAAGTATATTTCCTGCAGCTTTAGTCACAGTGTAAGTTAACTCATAATTTCCAGCCGCTAAACTGCTCAAATCAATTGAGAATAAGTTACTGGCCGAAATGGTAGAGAGTGTTGCCGTTTTCACTACAGTATAAACATTAGAAGTGTTTGTACCTTGTGCACCAGAAATAGCTATTGCAACACCATCCAATTTCAAACTATAGGTAATAGTAGTGGTTGCTGCCGAGGTCGCTAAAGCATTAGATAAACCTAAAGTACCTTTATTTACATCTCCTAGAGTAAATTGAATTGTGCCCGAATCACTTTGTGTAGCTGTGCTTGAGGCTACAGTCGAAACATCTGTTTGCTCATGTTCTTTGAACAAAACATTCTTCGCAACATTTACATCTAAATCGAATGTGTCATTTTCAGCCGCCACAACACCAGTCACATCGTCACTACCAATATTGATAGTCAGTGTAGCAGTGTTATTCACTGCATTTATATCCAAAGGATCAGTAATTGTATATTCGAAGACCTCTGTTTTACCCAAACTTTCAATTTTTGGATTTGCAGTATAAGTATAGGTACCATCAGCCTTAATATTTAATGTTCCGTATAGGCCCTGAATATTTACTCCATCAGTATCAACAGGTATCGCTACCCCACCAACTAGTTTGATCGTACTTACAACAGTATCCGCTAATACATTATCTGCTGTCGCACCGCCATCACCAGTGAGGACGTTACCTGTCGCTGTATCACTTGAGATCCCCAAATCTGTATCCGTTCCACTGATTGTCACACTTGGGAAAATACTTAATCCTACAGCACTATTAATTCCTAGATTAACACGGTATTGACCTTCCGGAAGATCCGTAACCGTACCAACTAAATTATTACCTAATAAGTTTAAGTTAATTAATGAATACTCGTCTTGAGTATTCCCAACTGCTACCCACTCATTATTTTCATACTTCTGAAGGACAATACTAAGTTGTTGACCCACACCTAAATTAATTCCACTGCTTACAGTAAAAGTTAAATTTTGCGTGTGGCCTTCTTCAACTGTAAATTGTGTTAAGGGACTACCAAGATTTAAATTAGCTCCGAGTAAGCCAACCACAGCAAATGCAACGTTAGAAGTTGGTGTGATATTCGTTGTGATTGGTAGATGTTCAAGATTTATATTTGCATCTACTTCATCATTAACTGCAATTGCATCGTTCACCGTCGGTAACACGATATCTGTCAATGCATCTAGACGATCTTGGAATTTACCAGCTGCGGTTGGATATTCAGTTTCAATCGCATCGACCGCTGCTTGTGCATCTGCTTTGGCTTGTTGTGCATCCGCCAAGTTTTGAGTCAACGTAGCCAATTCACTTGGCGTGATCAAGTTGTCCGATTCAGCTGCAGCCAGTGCATCTGCTGCATCTTGATAGGCTTGTTCTGCATCAGCAACTAAATCTTCTACGCTTGATAGATCCGTTGCATCATCAATGCCATTGCCGTTTTCATCGTTCACCGTCGGTAACACGATATCTGTCAATGCATCTAGACGATCTTGGAATTTACCAGCTGCGGTTGGATATTCAGTTTCAATCGCATCGACCGCTGCTTGTGCATCTGCTTTGGCTTGTTGT
>NZ_VPCE01000012.1:0-136886 GCF_013418335.1 Acinetobacter sp. YH12145
ACTCATAAGTGCTCGGTTATATGCGGGCCAATTGGTTGTGCGGTAGATTTTGTGTGCAGGCTTCTTCATTTGAAAATTATATCGCTGAAAAAGCCTTTACAGATAGGTTTGTGCAACAAAGCCACTACAAGCTAAAGTTACGCACACAATTAGAAAAATTAAAGGGTTAAAGCCTCAGTATTTTTCTAAATCTTGAGAATTTACTTTTGATAAATTAAGTTATAGCAACTAACCCAAAATTGGATAATGTTTTAACCATGGAATCCACACTAGTGGGCACTGTTGCTAGCATAAAATTGATTCAGAGACATCTGACTGTAATATTCAATTAGTTATAGATCAAGATTGATAACAATGTTTCGTCATGATTTGATTATTCATATAGGTAATCTTCTTACTGCAAATATTGTTGTTTTTACGGTTTGAACTTATTTAGCATAAATAAATTTTCCAATAAAGTTTTGATAACTCCGCTTTTAATACTTTGTGGAAAAGAAGTCTGACTCAGGCTTTTACTCACTAACAAAACAATTCCCATAATAAAAAAAACATTAAATAGATTATAAAAAATTTCTGTCTGACTAGAGAGCTACAATTTTTTAAGATCAACAATTCCTTGTTGAGTTACAGATACCGATTCTCATCTTAAAAAATTTCACTTTTTGACAATTAAACTATTCAGGAAGAGTCTTGAGAACCTTTCAAATGAAGTTACCCCGCTCGATGTATCTTTACCAATATCTACAACCACAGGAAAAATGTAATAAGTTGTTTAAGCATAGGACTAATAAATTAATTTATATAGATTAATCAAACACACCATGAATAAAATTAAAAAGTTATATATCAATACATTATGAGCAGAAAATTATTATTATATATCTCAATTTTACTATGATAATTCTACATTTTTTCTATGAATTATCTACACATTAACTATGATATATACACAATATTTTTTCTATTTTTTATAAAAAAAAACTCATTATTATCTTTGTTTTTATAGTAAAATATGATCAAAATTCATTAAAAGTTTGATAAAAATGCATAAAAGTACCTTTTATAAAAAACATGAAAACTTTCTCAAAGAGTATGGTGATAGAGGATTTTTCTTAGCTTGGATCAAGTTTTGTAAGGTACAAAATACAACAACTGTCTTGAATACCGTACCTTTAGCGATACCACCAAAGCATGTAATAAAAGATGAACTTTTATCATCTTTAGAAAAATCGAATACTCCATCTGCATACGTTCAATTATTTCATCTATTTATAAAAAGCATGATTATTCCTGAAGATGATCTGAGCTTTATTCAGCAATCAGATCATCGGCTAATATATTGGATGATATTCGACCTAAACAGAATTCAAAACTTACAATACCCGAACAATGCACCTACCTTTTCTATTAATAATGATGCTTTGTATTCAGACCTAATAAAATATATAGACAACCAGAAAAGCTTTATTACAAACATAAAACCATATTATCTAATCAATAAAACTGCCAACAACTCATACTATCTTTCATGGATAAATACAAACCCTCATATTCAAAATCAAAACTATGACTATCAAACGCTGATAAGAAATTACGATCTTTTTGAAATATGCATTGTTTCAAAAGCTAATATTATACAAAGTTCATTTGCTGATTTTAAAACTCTCAAATCTACGGACAATGAAATATCATGGATAAAAACTGATGAAAAAGCACAACAAGCATGGATAATTAAATACCTAATAAATAAAAAATTTTATAATCCATATATTTTTGAATATAGTAAAGTTAGCTATTATGATCAAATTCTTATCACTTTAGACATAACATACCCTTCTCGAACCATACAACGTACTGCTTTTATTGAAAAAATGAAAAAAGCATGGACTCAACAAAAATATAGAGATGCAGGAAAATTAAAAATTAAATATCACCTTCCACTAACAAAAAGTTGCAAAGAAAAACTTAAAAAAATAAGTGAGTTAATGAACGTAAGCGAGAATAAGCTACTAGAGAATTTAATTAATGAAAAATATAACTCAATTGCTACAGATGAGAATGGAAAGTTTATGTACTAAAATTAAATTTATTAACTTTCCAAAATAGAAAATAATAATCCTTTCGCATAAATTCAAAACTCGTAAAATTACTAGACTTAGAAAACTCTATAAGTCTAGTAATTATTTATATATTTTTTGATCATGTATGTTTAAAGGATTTCCTTCCACTTTTTCACCTGGCCTTCGTACCACTCCATAATCTTTACACGCTCATCCCAATACTGTGCTCGGTTATATGCAGAACGAATGCGGTTCTGTGGCACATGTGCAAGCTGACGCTCAATTGCATCTGAATTAAACAAATTTGACTCATTCAGTACTGTACTAAATAGCGATCTAAAACCATGGGTTGTCATTCTACCTGCATAGCCAGAACGCTTGATCACAGCCAAAATTGATTCACTACGCATAGGTTCTTTGTTATTTAATCTATGTGGGAATAATAGATCTTGGTTGTGAGTCAAACGTAGTGCCTGAAGCTCATCAATCATCATATCTGTTAAGGGTACACGATGGGGTAAACCATTCTTCATACGCTCAGCAGGAATATCCCACTTACGTTCTTCAAGATCAAATTCTTCCCAACGTGCTTGCAATAACTCACTTACTCGCACACCAGTCAACATAACCAGAATGATTGCATGGTGAGTCTGTGCATCTGCTGGATAGGCTTTAATCCTTCTAAGAAATTCAGGCATTTCACTTTCAGGTAATGATGCTAAATTCTTCACTTTTTTATTCTTAAGCGCATAAACCAAATCACTTGCAGGATTGTCATATCGATAGCCGTGAGCTATGGCATATTTCATCACCATACCGCATCGAGATAGCGTACGTTTAGCTACTTCAGAAGAACCTCTAGCTTCAATTTTTTTAATAACCTGCAAGATCTCAGGTGCCTGAATCTGATTGATTCGCTTATTTGCAAGAGTAATGTAAAGCTCATCCAAAGATGCTCGCACATTACTGATATGTTTAGATGACCAAGTTTCTCTTTGATTCTCAAACCAGTCTTCCGCCACGTCTTTAAAGAATGGCTTAATGTCTTCATGCAAAACTGACTTGGAATGCTTGTATTTCAGTTCAAGGGCAAGCTCTCTTGCTTTCTTTAAGCTCATATCAGGATATGGACCCAGTGACTCTGACTTGCGCTCACCATGAACGGTATAGCGCACATTCCAATATTTTTGCCCTGATGGTGTAACCAATAGAGATAAGCCATTTTCATCAGAAAGACGATAACGCTTATCTTGGGGCTGTGCTTTTCTGCATTCCGTATCTGTGAGTTTCATCTGTATATACCCTTTATCTAGACTAAAAATAATTGGGTAAATTTTCCCAATAATTACCCACAAAAGGCAAAAATTGGGTCACACAGCTTAGGACAGGATCGGACAATATAGCCAATAAAAAAGCCCTTAAACATTGAATTTAAGGGCTTTTTTATATTCAGTCGAACATCCCTGAATTGAATTTTGGTGGAGATGGCGGGAGTTGAACCCGCGTCCGCCAGCACTACGCTCGAGAATACTACATGCTTAGATATCGTCTATTGATTTAGCTCTTTGTGACCCGACGAACAGGGTACAAATCGCGATCCTTTAAGATTTAGTATAAGACCCCAAGGCTTGATCTTATACGGACTTGTGTGCGTTCGCTTCAGTCGGGACCCCTAACCACAAGTATTCAGGGATGCGGACAAGCTGCCCTTAGGCAGCTAGAGCGTAAGTTTCGTCGTTTGCGACTAAAATATGCAAATTTGATTTACGAGAGAAAATGCGCTCTCGACATGCATCTATGAGTTTCATCACCAGCGTCGAAGCCAGAAACATCCCCAAAGTAGCGTCATCATAGCATAACTTCAAAAAATTGCGATGCAATTTCGAAACAATTACACATTGATCTGCGCTTAATTACATAATTGCGTTAATATTTTATTTTTCAAGACCGCAAAAGAAAAATATATGAGCTTTTTATTGGCACTCGATCAAGGAACGACTTCAAGTCGTGCGATCATTTTTAACGAACATGGACAAGTTCAAGCTACAGCTCAACGGGAAACCCATATTCAAACCCCGCATTCGGGTTGGGTGGAGCAAGATGCTCAAGAAATTTGGAGTACACAAATTGCCGTCGTGCAACAAGCACTCGCTTCTGCTCGTATCCTCGCAAAAGATATTAAAGCCATTGGACTGACCAATCAGCGTGAAACCACTGTGGTTTGGGATAAGCGCACAGGTCAACCCCTTGCCCCTGCAATTGTCTGGCAAGACCGCCGTGCAACCGAGTGGTGTGGACAACTGACCCAACAAAACCTCAATGACCTCATTCACAAAAAGACTGGATTACGTATCGACCCCTATTTTAGTGCTGGGAAATTGGTCTGGTTATTAGAACACACACAAGGTCTACGTGAACTCGCTCAGCAAGGTCATGTGGCTTTTGGTACGATTGACAGTTGGTTGGTGTGGAACCTGACGCAAGGTGCAGAGCATGTGATTGAAGCCAGCAATGCCTCACGAACCATGCTAATGAACTTACAGCAACAAGCTTGGGATGAAGAACTCTTAGAATTATTCGATATTCCCCTGTCGGTCCTCCCTAAAATCATCAGTTCAGATGAATATATTGCAGATACCGCTACAGGTTTACTTGGCGCAAACATTCCCATTACCGGCATCTTAGGTGACCAGCAATCCGCGCTGTTTGGACAGTCATGCTTTGACGCAGGAACAGCAAAAAATACCTATGGTACCGGCTGTTTCATGCTCTTTAACACCGGCACCGAAGTTCAATATAGCCATAATAAATTACTCTCGACCCTTGCATGGCAAGCTCAAGGTCAAACCCATTATGCACTTGAAGGCAGTGTATTTATGGCTGGCGCAATTGTGCAATGGCTAAGAGACGGTTTAGGGATTATTCAAAAAAGCAGTGATGTTGAAAAACTCGCATGCCAAGTGGAGCATACCGATGGCGTGGTTTTGGTTCCTGCCTTTACTGGGCTAGGCGCTCCGCATTGGGATAGTGATGCCCGTGCCCTCCTCTGTGGAATGTCACGTGGTACAAATAAATCCCACATAGCTCGTGCCGCCTTAGAGGCCATTGCCTTTCAAGTGTCGGATGTATTGACCGCCATGCAGTCAGACCTGTCTAGTCCACTTAAAGAACTCAGGGTCGATGGCGGTGCCAGTAGCAATGATATGCTGATGCAATTTCAGGCCGATATTTTAAATGTGCCTGTACTGCGTCCTAAACTTTTAGAATCAACTGCATGGGGTGCTGCCGCGATGGCTGGACTCAAAGCGGGTGTGTTTTCAAATCTCGATGAAATTGCTGCATCATGGCAATTAGAACGTGCTTTTGAACCAAAAATGAATGCTGATCAACGTGAATTTCATTTGGCTCAGTGGCAATCTGCACTCAAACGGGCGCGCTCGGACCTTTAATTTTTCTAATCCACGCAGTATGCAATAAAAAAACCGCTCATTTGAGCGGTTTTTTTATACTTGATGTTATTTAGTGTGCATGACCGCCACCCACACCTGCTTTAGGCCGCGGACAGAGCCAAATGATCAGTGCAGCGAATATGAAGACACCCGCCAAGACTAAAAACACATGATTGGCTGAAAGCGTTAAGGCTTCTTTATCCACCAAACTGGAGATATATCCCAAAGCAGCTTCTGAACTCATTCCATGATTCACCAAGGTATTTTGTACCTCAGTAACATGTAAATTACTGACCATTTCACTGCGTGCGACTTTGGTGTGATCATCCCAAATGGTTACTGCAATCGACGCTCCAATTGCCCCTGCCATGGTTCTTAAGAAGTTCATCAAACCTGCCGCAGATGCCATGTCTTGTGGCAGTACCGATGCCAAGGCCATATTGGACAAAGGAATAAAGAAAAATGGAACGGCAAAACCTTGTAATATTTGCGGCAAAGCCAAAGCCATAAAGTCTGCATCCGTGGTCCAAAAGGCGCGCATAAGGGTTACACCGCCCAAGATACTTAAACCAAAACTCGCCAAAGCACGTTGATCGTATTTGGTTGCAAGCTTCGCAACAATTGGCGACATGGTCAAACTACCGACGCCCATAGTCGCGGTGAGATAGCCTGCCCACGTTGCGGTATAGCCCAAGTTGATTTGTAACCACTGCGGAATCAGGACAATACTGCCAAAGAAGGCACCAAAACCAAAGGCCAAAGCCAAGACCGAGATGGTAAAACTTCGGTACTTAAACAGTAGTATATTCACCACAGGATGCCGCTCAGTCAGCTCCCAAATCGTAAAAATAATCAGCCCAACAAATGCCGTCAGTGCCAGTACTACAATAAATGGATTATTAAACCAATCTCGTTCATGGCCCAAGTCTAACATCAATTGCAAGGCACCGATCCACAACACCAACAGCAGTAAACCACCACGGTCAATTTTCAATTTCTGTGTTGGAGTTTCAGCCGTTTTCAGTAAGCGCATCGCTGCGATAGCACAACCAATCCCGACAGGAATATTGATAAAAAAAATCCAATGCCAAGATAAATTATCACTGATCGTACCACCCAAAATTGGACCTAAAATGGGGCCAACTACAGTGGTCATTGCCCACATCCCCATGGCTTGAGATTGCTTTTCAGGAGGGAAAATGCGCATTAACAACGTTTGGCTCAGTGGCATAATCGGGCCACCAAACAAGCCTTGCCCAATTCGACAAAACACCAACATTTCCAAACTGGTCGATAAACCACACAGTATCGAAAATAGAGTAAAGCCAAACAGGCTGATCACAAAAACCCGTACAGAACCAAAGCGCCCAGCGAGCCAACCGGTTAATGGCACACAAATCGCTTCTGCCACGGCATAGGAAGTAATGACCCATGTCCCTTGGGATGCCGATACTGCAAGGCTACCGGTAATATGCGGCACTGATACATTGGCAATGGTCATGTCGAGCACAACCATAAAGTTTGCCAAAGCCAAGACTAAGGCAGCGAGAATCAGACGACCACCTTTCAGGTCAGTCATTTGCATTTGCTGATTCATAGGCAATTACTTCGATTTCAGGTCAATCGTCGCTTCCATAGACAGCCCCACACGTAGTGGGTGTTCTGCCAACTCTTTTGGATCTAAACGAATCCTCACAGGTAAACGCTGAACCACTTTAATCCAGTTTCCTGTGGCATTTTGTGCTGGAATCAAGGCAAATGCTGAACCTGTGCCACCAGAAAAACCAGTGACTATGCCATTAAATTTAACTTTGTCACCATACAGATCAGATGTCAGTTCAACTTTTTGACCCTCTTGCACCCCTGCCAATTGGCTTTCTTTAAAGTTGGCATCGACATATAACTGGGAGACTGGCACCACCATCATTAATGACGTTCCCGGTGCAATGCGTTGCCCAACTTGAATATTACGACGTGTCACCACACCATCAAAAGGTGCTTTGATTTGTGTACGTTCTAAGTCCAACTGGGCTTGTTGTAAACGTGCTTGCGCAACTAAAACATCTGGGGTTGAGTTTTCATTGCTGTCTTGAATTAATGCATCATTTGCAGCTTTATTACTTTGCGCCGCTTTTTGACTAGATTTGGCTTGAGCGAGCCCTGCTTGGGCCACATCAAAACTGGCTTTAGCGGTATTCACAGCACTTTGTGCTGTGCTTAATTCTTCTTTAGAAATCGCACCCGAAGCAGCCAATTGTTGACGACGTTGTAATTCATCTTGTGCTTTATTCAGATCGGCTTGTGCCTTGGCGACTTGTGCGCTTGCACTATGAATTGCATCATCACTGACAAAGATTTGTGAGTTTAAAGAACTACTATTCGCCGCAGTTTGTTTGTATTGGCGTTTTGCTTTAAGTAATTCAGCCTGTGCCTGAGCTAAGGCAATTTCAGCATCACGAGCATCAATGCGAACAAGCACATCGCCTTTTTTCACTTGCTGCGTATCACTCACCAAAACCTCTGCCACTTGCCCCGTGACCATCGAGGTAATCGACGCTGTTTCTGCACCGACATAGGCATTATCGGTACTGACGGAATGATTTAGAAATATTGACCAAATCAAATACATCACCAAAGCAATCACGATCAATACAGCCACTATACCAAGGCCTTTTTTTCTGCGTGCTTTTAATTCCTGATCGGTGGGCTGCTCTGTAGATGGGGTTTCTGGCAGGTTACTAACGGTATCTGTCATAGATTTGTCCTAAATCTAGCAGACTTGGTCATGGCATCATGAGCTTTGCAAAGCATGTTAACTTTGCTGTCAGATAATGGTGTCGTGAGAAAGTCTATCTTCTTCAATTTTCCGGCATTTTAAAGCTAAAAAATCATATCCTGAGAATAGAAAATGTAACTCGTCAGTCTTTTTTTCTTCGGCAACAGGATAAAATCATGCCCTGCTGCCAATACTGGACTTTATTTTTTCATCATTTTGAATGTGTTAACTTAAAAATGGCTTAATAAGCATACGATGCAATCGCCGTTGCAATCGCTTTACCTTCATCATTGACCATGGTCATACGCATAGTGCAACCCTTACGGCCTAAACGTAAGGTTTCAGCTCGTGCAACGAAATACTGTCCACGTCCTGGCGCCAAATAATCCACACGCAAATCGACGGTCGCTAAGCGAGATACCTTTTTACTCGTTTCTACTAGATCTTCAGCTGTGGCCTTTTTATACAATTCTGCCATCGCAGAGATACCACCGATACTGTCGAGTAAAGTTGCCGCAACACCACCATGTAAAATTTGGAATGCGACATTTCCTATTAGATTACTGGCCATGTCCACACGTGCTTCGATCTGACCATCGATCACCGTCATTTTCATGGCATTGTGTACAAAAAATGGGGAGCTGTTAAATGCTTGAGCAATGTTATTTAATAAAGTATCGATTTCATTCTTCGAGTTTAGGTCAATATTACCGGTCCAACTCTTATTTACATCTGTCATAGCCTACTCGAATCGCTGTCATTGAATAAAAAAATAATACGGGGTGCGCCAAACCCTCATTATGCGTCTACAATAGTCAAAGTTTAATACTGATCAATGAGATTGTTATGACCTATACGTTCAATCGTCCAGCTTTTCCTGCCACTCGCATGCGTCGCATTCGTAAAAATGACCAGCTTCGCGCTATGGTGCGTGAAACTCAACTGACGACTGATCATCTCATTTATCCAGTATTTGTGTTGCCAGGCCAGCAACAAACTCAAGATATTCCAAGCATGCCAAACGTACAGCGTCTATCTGCTGACTTGTTACTAAAAAAGGCAGAACGTTTACTCGAATTGGGTGTTTCAAAATTAGCTTTGTTCCCAGTTACACCACAGGAAGATAAAAGTTTAACGGCTGAAGCAGCTTGGCATGAAGATGGCTTAGTCCAAAGCACCATCCGCTTATTAAAAAAAGAACTACCAGAAATGGTTCTCATCACTGATGGTGCGCTCGACCCATACACCACACATGGTCAAGACGGTATCATTGATGATACCGGCTATGTACTGAATGATGAAACCGTTGAATGCTTAATTAAACAAGCACTCAGCCATGCTGAAGCGGGTGCAGATGTGGTTGCACCCAGTGACATGATGGATGGTCGTATCGGTGCAATTCGCCAAGCCCTTGAAGCCAATGGCCATATCTATACCAACATCATGGCTTATTCTGCAAAATATGCGTCTAGCTTTTACGGGCCATTCCGTGATGCGGTAGGTTCTTCAAGCAACCTCAAAGGTGGCAATAAATACAATTACCAAATGGACATCGGTAACCGTGCTGAAGCTTTACATGAAATCGCACTCGATATTCAAGAAGGCGCCGACATGGTGATTGTAAAACCGGGTATGCCGTATTTAGATATCGTCCGTGAAGTCAAAGATAATTTCGGTGTTCCAACATTTGTCTATCAAGTGAGTGGCGAATACGCCATGTTGGCAGGTGCCATTCAAAATGGTTGGCTATCTGAAAACGTGATTATCGAATCGCTTATGAGCTGCCGCCGTGCAGGTGCAGATGGGATCTGGACTTACTTTGCTGAAGATGCAGCACTCATGTTGAAAGACATGAAATAACCTGCAAAGCCTTCCTGAAATGGTAACGTTCAGGAAGGCTTTTTTATATCTGTAAAATTTAAAAAACAGTCTTGGAAGAAAAACTTCGGCGTTGCTGAAGTTAAGATCAAACTCATACATTCATCGGTTAAAAGAACATGAATATTGCCATTATTGGGGCGGGTATTAGTGGTTTACTCAGCGCATTGGAACTCGTTGAACGCGGTTGTACGGTGACGATTTTCGACCAACAACGCACAGGTTCTGCCGCATCTTGGGCTGGTGGTGGCATCCTCTCCCCGATGTATCCTTGGCGATATCCCAATGAAGTCAATGCGCTCGCACGTTATGGCAAGCAGAGCTACCAAAAATGGAATGAAAAATTAAAACCTATGACTGGGATTGATTTTGAAATTCATGAAACTGGCATGTTGATTTTTGATGAAGATGATTTTGAAATTGGCTTAGATTATGCCCGTTTGCACCAAGACCCAATGCAACAGGCGGAATATTTACAATCCGAGCAAATTGAGCAGATTAATCCTCACATTTCAGCACGCTTTGCACATGGCATTTATTTTTCGCAATTAGCCAACATCCGTAATCCGCGACTTTTGCAGTCATTAACGGCTTATTTACAGCAGCATCCTAAAGTTCAGATTTATGAACATTGCCCTATCCGCCAATTAAACCGTTCGGACAATCGTATCCAGTCCATCACCACCGCAGATGGCAAACAACATACAGCTGATCAATTCGTTATTGCCACGGGCGCTTGGTCAGCCGCATGGAGTGAACAACTAGACATTGAGATACCCGTACAACCCGTGCAGGGACAAATGCTTCTCTTTAAAACTCCGCAGAACTGGTTGCCGACCATGTGCATGAATAAAGTCATGTACTTGATTCCACGCCAAGACGGTCATGTGGTTTGCGGCTCAAGTATGCGCCAATGTGGCTTTGATACTCAGACAACAAATACAACCTTGCAGCATATTCAAAAATCCTGCTTTGACATGGTACCAGAGCTTGCCAACTTTCCGATTGTGAAATCTTGGGCTGGCCTGCGCCCATCTTCGCCTGAAGGGATTCCATATATTGGGCAGATGCCAAATTTCGACAATCTTTGGGCAAATTTTGGGCATTTTAGAAATGGTTTATGCATGGGACCAGCTTCAGCTCAGTTATTGGCTGAACTTATGACTGGGGAAACGCCTTCATTCAATGCAGACCACTATAGTCCGAGTCGCCTGTTTCAAGATGCATTGTTAAGCGTCGAATAATGGTCAATCCGTCAAATTCAACTAAGCCAATAAATCCTGCAAGGCTTCTTTTAACGTCGGAAATTTAAACTCAAAGCCTTGCTGTAATAATGCGGCTGGCTGAACCAATTGACCATTTAAAATTAATTGCGATTGCTCACCCAATAAAATTTTAAAGATAGTTGCAGGCACATTGAGCCACGGCTTTTTGGCTAATTGACGTGCTGCAATCTGCGCAAACTGAGCCTGCGTCGTTTTTTCCGGCGCAACTAAATTAAAAATATGCGAATCGATTGGCGTGGGTTCAAGCAATGCATGTTTTTTCTCTGCTTGTTTCATTAAAAACAGCATACTTCGGATCACATCTTGTATGTGTATCCACACAAAAGGCTGCCGACCAGAACCTATTTTATTGACCAAATTGAACTGAATCGGTCGCAACATTTGCGGTAAGATCCCGCCACCTTCAGCTAAGACCACACCTAGTCGTGTGATAATGGTATTTTGTTCAGGAAATTGGCGTGTGACTTGCTCCCAACTTTGGCATAGCTCTGACATAAAAATGGCTTGTGGTGCAGCATTTTCATCGCACACTTTTGTCCATTGTTCTTCAATATCAATACCATAATAACCAACAGCCGAACCTGAAATAATGCATTTCGGAAAAATTTTACGTTTACGTAAATATTGATACAGCGCTTCTGTGGTTTTGACCCGACTTTCTAATAATTGCTGTTTACGCGTCTCTGTCCAGCGACCTTTGCCGATACTTTCACCTGCAAGATTAATCACATAATCAATTCTGTCATGAGGAATTTGATCGAGCTGCTGTACCCAAGTTAAATGTGGTGATTTAGAAATACGCTCAGCCTTACGACTGAGCCCAATCACTTTATAATCCGCAGCTAAAAGTGCCTTGATGAGATGTGTGCCAATAAAACCGCTGCCACCCGTCATCAGTACTGTGGGCTGATGCATAATTTGTTCTTATCTATATGAAATAATACTATTATCTATAGAACAAGATCACCAAACGATCAAGCTTTATGCACCAAACTTTTGAGCAGCCATCCGCTGTGCTTGCGGACCATAAAACCAATAGGTGATTAAATACAAAGGGATAGCCATCAGTAACAACATGATCACCATTAAACTCATAAACTGAGGATGTTGAACATAGAGCATTAAATTTTGCCAAATTTCAGGATCTTTTCTTGAAAAAATTGCGATACCCAAAAGTACAAAAGCTAAATTATATAACCAAAAAATCAGGCTAAAACCTAAGGTAAATTTTTTACGCTCTGCCTGTGTCGGTGCTCTCTGATTTTTATTTAAAAACCGAAATAACACCACGATCATGGCAATCAGGTAGGGTACGACTGTTAAAATACCACCTACACCCTGTGGCAATAATGCTGCGATCACACCGCAAATACAGGTCATGATTAAACAAATGAAAAAAAACAAGAAAAAATAACGTGTTAAAGACACCATGACCCTAACCCAAGAAGAAGTTGACACCTAGTATAAAAAAAAATGCATTTTTTTTCATTTTCATGTCAACCAATCTGTAATCAGCTACGTTATATAGGGTACAAGGTCTGTAGCAACCGATGATTTGGACGGCATCCACAATGTTTCGGTGACCTTTTTAAAAGCAATAAGCTTCATTTTGAATTTAAGTATGAACAGCAGCCATGACTTAAATTTGAAATCGATTTTTTGACCGACGATTTCATCATCACTCGAATCGTCGGTCTTTTATTTTGTGCCTTATGTATTCAGCATTTAATTTTTATATTCTACACCCAAAAAAAATCAGCCGATAAAATATCGACTGACTGAAAAATCTATGCAACTTTAAAATAAGTCACAACTGTAAATCTATGTTATGCAGCACAGTAGCGATTACGCCCCTGTCTTTTGGCTACATAAAGGTTTTTATCAACTTGATCCAGAAATTGCATTGGATTATCCAGATCTGAAGGAATAATGGTTTTTACCCCCATGCTGAGTGTGACGAGTTCCGACACTGCAGAGGCTTTATGCGGTAATCGTGCAGCACGCACGGCATCCATAATTCTATCAGCCATCACTGCTGCTGCGGCTTCATTGGTCTCTGGTAAAATCCAAGCAAATTCCTCGCCACCAAAACGCGCAACTAAATCACGAGGTCGTGTACAACAAGATTCCAAACTTTTAGCAATTTGACGCAGACAGGTATCCCCAATCACATGACCATTCAAGTCATTGTATTGTTTAAAATAATCTAAATCGATCAAAATTAAACTCAGCGGCTTTTGCGTTCGGATTGCGTTTAACCATTCACGCTGGTAAAAGTCATCAAACAAACGTCGATTTGCAATACCAGTTAAGCCATCTTTATATGAATATTCTTCGAGCTGACGTTGCAATTTTTGTAGTTGTTCCTCTTGTTTTTTCCGCTCGGAAATATCAAACATAAAGCCGACAAGACAATCTACATCACCATTTGGTTTACGCACGACATGAACAACATCACGTATCCAAAGATATGAACCATCTTCTTTAAGTGCACGATAATCTGCTTCATGATCTATACCAGCCATCGACTGTGAAACACAATAATTCAGTACATAATTACGGTCTTCCTCGTGCATACGTGATGCCCAATCATCTACCGTTTTCCAACTACTTTGTTTCCAACCGAGTAACTTTTCAATTTGCGGTCCAATATAACTAAATGTTTTACTGTCCCAATCAATACACCAAGGAATGGCTAATGTAGACTCTAATAAAGTCTTATACACCATACTATTTGCAAGTTTTTCTTCATCAAAAGGATTATTTGGCATGTTGCATCTCCTGCTACCCCAAATGCAGGCAATATACCCGCTGTACAATAATTCACCTATATACAGGATTAGAACAACATTTTATATTCCTAGTTCTTGGTATTTTTTTAACCTAATTTCAGATCTCTACTATTTGAAATGTGTAATCCATCAAAGAAAATATAATTACAATGAACCAGCCTACTATTTTGAAATTCAAAGTTCTGATACCAAGCTTTAAGTTGTGTATTATTCTGCCGTTTTTGGTTGGTCATTTACACGAGTTACAGGATTCCCTAATCAGTAACCCCAGACTTCATGGTGACCTCTTAGAATGCTCTGTACAGCCTCCACCGATGCATTGCATTACCAATACATTTACTCATAGTTTTGAAGTTAAAGATTTCGACCAAATCACTAAGAAAATTCTAGTACAAGATGGCCAAATTGCTATAGAAAAATTTGTGATACTTGGATAATACTAGCAAGGCTATTTCATAAATCCAGCCCATAATACTTTTTGCCTCCTGCAAGTAGATGCACATGCACATTAATGCAGTTATGGCATAGTTTAGATTGGATACTTTGTAACTGTCGAAAACGACTTAGTTGGACTGATGAATGATTAATCTCCCTCGTAAACATAACCATCTGTGATACTTTATAGCCCAATCAATTTTTTGATTTTTTGGTGCTTGCATGACTGTTCGTTTTTTTCATACTTCTGATTGGCATTTAGGACAATTTTTCTATAACCACTCACGTGACTACGAACATGAACAGTTTCTCAATTGGCTGCTTGAACAAATAGCACAAAAACAGCCACATGCCCTGCTCATTGCAGGCGATGTTTTTGATGTGATCAACCCCGCTTCCAGAGCGCAAAAACAGTTGTATCAGTTTCTAGCAGATGCACATGAGCGGGCTCCGCACATGCAAACCCTGATGATCGCAGGCAACCATGACTCAGGCTACCGTATTGAACAAGTTGAGCCTTTATTAGAAAAATACCATGCCAAAGCTGTAGGCGTGGTCCATAAAAATACCGAAGGTCAGCTCGATTTAGACCGACTGCTGGTACCTATTTATGATGAACACAAAAATGTAGTGGCATGGTGCCTGACTTTACCTTTTCTACGTGCTGCCGAGATCACCGGTTTCAATGATCAAACCACCAATAGTCAAAATGCCATTGCCTATGTACATCAACAATTAATTGCTGAAGCCAATGCACGTAAAACTCCAGATCAAGCCTTAATTTTAATGTCCCATGCCCACATGCAAGGCGGTGAAACGTCAGACTCAGAGCGCCCGATTATTATGGGCAATGAAGAAGCAATTTCAACCGCCCTGTTTGATGATGTAATTGACTACGTGGCTCTTGGGCATTTGCATAAACCGCAAAAAGTTGGACAAACTCATATCCGTTATAGCGGCTCACCGATTCCCCTGTCATTTAGTGAAATCAATTATAAGCATCAAGTGCTTGATATCAGCATTGACCCGACTCAAAGCGATGAATCACGCTTTCAAATAGAGTCCTTAGCGATTCCGCGCAGCGTGCAATTGCATCGCATCAAAGGCACAATTCCAGAAGTTTTGGCACAATTATCCGCTTTGCCGAGCGGTGAAATTGAAGATATTGATCAGCGTGAATATGTCGAAATTGAATATCATACCGACACTCCGCCTGCACCGAATTTACGACAGCAATTTGAAGAAGCGCTAGCGCCAAACCGTTATCGTTTGGTGCGCATCAGCCGCCGTTATTTAAATTCAGATCAAAATAATCCGCAGCAAGCCGCAATCAACCTTGATCCGCCTACGCCTGAAAAATTATTCCAAAACCTTTGGGAAAAACAGGGCTACGGTGCTGATGACACCGTAATGAAAGATTTTTTAAGTTTGGTCGATGAAGCACAAAAATCACTTGAAGATGATGCGAACACTTAAGGAATTGCCATGAAAATTTTATCTATACGTATTAAAAACTTGGCATCTTTAGCGGGTGAGCATTTTATTGATTTTGAATCTGAACCCTTAGCAAGTGCAGGCTTAGTGGCAATTATTGGTAAAACAGGTGCTGGTAAATCGACTATTTTAGATGCCATGTGTTTGGCGCTGTTTAACCGTGTGCCGCGCTTAAAAGACAGCGATGGCAAACTCATCGATGTAGATGGTTCAGAGCTGCCGACCAACTCACCGCAAACAGTCTTGCGCCGTGGTACAGGCCAAGGCTTTGCCGAGCTCAGTTTTATTGCTCAAGACCAAAAAGTCTATTCTGCACGTTGGGAAATTAAACGTGCCCGTGAAAACCCAAACGGTAAATTGCAAAGCGTACAGCGCTCACTGAAATGCTTAACAGATGGCACTGTTGTTGCGGATAAAACCAAAGCGGTTGAGAGCCAAATTTTACGCATTACTCAACTCAGTTTTGAACAGTTCACCCGTGCCGTTTTACTGGCTCAGTCAGAAGTGACCGCTTTTTTAAAAGCGCGTGATAATGAACGTGGCGAGCTATTGGAGTATCTAACCAATTCCAGTATTTTCGGGAAAATTGGTCAATTGGCCTTTGAAAAAACCAAGCAAATTGCCAATCAGCGTAAGGCTTTGGAAGTTCGACTCGGTGATATTGAAATTTTATCGGATGAAGATCTTGCCTTATACACGGCGAATTTTCAAAGTCATACAGAGTCTTACCAAAAATTCGAAAGTGAAAAGCAGCAATTGCTCAAACAGCAGCAATGGTTTCAACACAAAGATAAACTGATTGCGGATATTCAGCAACGTGAGCAATATTTGGCTATTCAACAGCAGCAACTCGATGCACTGCAGCCGCAGAAGCAGCAATTGCAGCAACTGGAAAAATTCGCCTCAATCCGTCCAAGCATCATTCAACGCAAGAATTTAAGTACTGAAATAGCAACGCTGCAGCCTCAATTGGCTCAAGCACAGCAGCAGTTCAGCGCAATTGAAATTAAGTTTAATCATGAAAAAACTCAATTTAAACAACTTGATCTACAGCAAAAACAGCAGCACCAATTTGAAGTTGATCATCAAGATCAAATTGATTTAGTACGTGCGCGAATTGCCGACCGCCGAGTGCTAGGCGATCAGCTAATTGCTGTAAAAGATGAACTCAAAAAACTGCAAGATCAGCATGCCCCGCTGCTTCAAGCCGAACAGCAATTGTTACAAGTACAGCAGCAGTTAGAACAAAATATAGCGCAGCAAAATACCCTACTCTCGCAAACAGCACATTTTCAAATTTTGGATGAAGCACTGTCTGCACATCTCAGCCCTTTACAGCGTTTTATTCAAAGTTATGCGCAATTTGAGCAGCAATATGGTGATGTCGCTCAAGCCACGCAACAAGTGGCACAAAAACAACAGCAACTTGACCAGCTCATTCAGCAATTTGGGCAAGACCAAGCACTTAACTCGAAAATTACGGGCTTGCGTACAGCGCGTGAAGACTTATTAAATCGCATCAATCAATTAGATATCACCAAGAGTCATTGGCAGCATTACCACGCCATTCATGTTGAACATCAGCAAAAATTGCAAGACCAGCACCAACTGCAAAGTGATCTCACACAGAATCAGCAGCAATGCAGCATGGCTGAAACTGAATTTCATGCACAAAAAGCAGCTCGAGAGAATTTGCAAACTTTACTGCAGCAGCAGCGATTACTGCATGCAGAAAATATCGAACAGCTCAGAGCAAATCTAATTGCTGGTGAAGCATGTTTGGTCTGCGGCAGTACGGAGCACCCTTATACACATAACCAAGATGTGCTTTCCCATGAACTGTTGAAACTGCAAGAACAGCAGGAACAGCAAGCACTAACGCAGGAAAAAACAGCCTTTGATCTGTGGCAGCAACTGCAAAAAAAATGCACACAGCAATCCACTGCCTTTGAAGCCAATGCACAGCAACTCATCTCAATCAGCACACAACAAAGTAATATCCAAACCCAGCTTGAACAAAAACTTAATGCACTGAGCATCTCTTATGATTTAAGTGCAGATTTGAGATTACTTGAAATAGCAATCACGCATCATATTGCACAAACACAGCAGTCTTTGCAGCAAACAGAAGCTGATTTAAAAACCCATGAACAGGCGCAGCAAAACAGCCAGACTTTGACTCAATTTATTCAGCATACAACAAAGCAACTGACCGATGTACAGCATGCTGAACAAAATATTCAGCCTATTTTGTCTTTATTCAATGACACTGAAAAACACGCATGGCAGCAATCGACCCGCACCGCTGCTGAACAAATTTATAATCAATTACAGCAGCGCCTTCACACCTTAAAACAACGTAATGAATTGAATACGCAACTGAATCAAATAACACAGCAGCTGGAACAGGCAAAACAGCGCAGTAAATTCAGTCTAGAGAATATTGCTGCAACTGAAAAACGCATTTCGACACTGTTAGAAGAAGGTAAACAAAATAGCGATCTTGCAATCCAAGCTATTTTTACCATGACCCATGTAACCGTTGAAAAACCGCATGAATGGTTATTACAGTTTGAGCAAAACCGACAACAGCTGCAGACTCAGTTTAATACAGTACGTCAACGATTTGAGCAGCGACGCCAAGCCTTTGATACGGCACAAGCAACACTGCAAAAATATCAGGCACAGCAACTACAGTTGCAAACTCAACAAAATGCAGCCGCGTTGAGTATTCAACAGTGGTTAGCGCTGCATATTGATTTTAGTGACGCCTTGTTACAGCAGCTCAGTGAAATTACACATGAGCAAGAGCTGCAACTGAAACAGCAAATTAGCTCGGCTGAACGTGCATATAGCTATGCTCAGTCTGCTAAGAAAACATTGGATGAGCAACTACAGCAGCACTTAATGCTGCAGCCTGAAATCGAATTTGAAGCACTACTCTCACAATTACAAAGTTTGGTTGAACAAATAACCCAAGTGATGGAACAGCGTGATGAAGTGAAACTCAAACTCGAAGTACATCAACGCAATGTAGCAAAACAGCAGCAATTTACCGATCAGATTCAACAGATCCAATCTGAGGAACATCGTTGGAATAAGATTTCGAGCTTAATGGGCGATGCAACGGGCAAAAAATTCCGTGATTTGGCACAGCAATATAACCTCGATATTTTAATTGAATATGCCAATCAGCAATTGGCGATGCTTTCACAGCGCTATACCTTAAAGCGCCTTGAAAACTCATTAAGCCTAGCCATTGTCGATCATGATATGGATGGTGAAACCCGCTCGGTCTCTTCGCTTTCAGGCGGTGAGTCTTTCTTAACCGCGCTCGCTTTATCCTTAGCCATTGCGAGCATGGCATCAGGTACAACAAAAATTGAAAGCCTATTTATTGACGAAGGATTTGGTACGCTAGACGCTTCAAGTCTGCACATGGTGATGAATGCTCTGGATCAGCTACAAAACCAAGGGCGTAAAGTCGTGCTAATTTCTCACATTCAAGAAATGCACGAACGAATCCCTGTGCAAATTCAAGTCAATCCTGTCGGAGCAGGTGCAAGCACCATCCAAATCGTATCTTAAAAAAAGCCTGCTTAAAGCAGGCTTTATAATTTTTGATTCTCTAGATCATTACGTCCCGAGTGGACGTAGCGTTAAAATCTGTTCACTACGCCCAAATGGGCCATGGACATCATGCAATACAGAACTACTCAAACCAACACCATCCGCTCCATACTGCTGCACGGTTTCCAGACCTAACCACTGTCCCTGTGGTAAACGGTGCAAATGGATTTGTAGATCCAGATTTGGAAAGCCCCAGCCAAATGGCCAATCCTGACGCGGAACAATACCATTGGCGGTATCAACCATGCCCATTAAACGGACAAAATCAGCAGTCGGCTCACCTTCAACCATGTCATGCTGTGTTCTCAGCCACACAATGCCTTGACCTGCACGGCGCCCATGGCTTCTTGCTTCAATCGACTGAATATATCCCCCCGGCCACTGACGGATACCGTCCCAAATCGGCGCAGTTTCTGGCCCAGTCACATCAGCATCCTCCAAACCTTTCACGGACTGGCTATTTTGCGTCATCATGCGCCAAGTGCGTGCCACAATGCAGGTTTTGCCCTGAGCCCGCATTTCAGATTCAATCAGTTCAATGGTTTTTCCCGGACGAATCACTTGCGTGATTATTTCAAACTCGCCAGCAGGAATTAAGCCCAAAATATCGAGGCTAATGCGCCCGATACGCATATCATGACGTGGTGAAAAACGGTCTAATTCAGCACAAATAATGCCTGTAGCTGGTGCCATGTGTTGCTCATGTGCATTCCATGCACCTTGTGCTAAATTGGTCGAATGGTAATGTGCCGTGACACAGCCTTGCGCATCTACGTCGCGTTGAATCAACTGATAATATGCCGTCATGAACTTCCCTATTTGTCCAAGTGTGAATTACTTCAATATCAAAAACATCCTGATTATTTTTTACTCAACTTTAATGGAAAGTTCAAATTAAAAGGCTCACTTTGAACCCATAGGTTTCATCTATTGTGAAAATTTATCTGCTGTGCTTACACTTTATAAGCCTAGTTTTTGAAAGCAGGCTGAATCTTCTGTCCTATTTTGAATAATCTCGCGCACCAAACAATGCTGTCCCCACGCGAACCATGGTGGATCCGGAAGCAATCGCATCTGTCATATCACCTGACATCCCCATGCTTAAGGTATCCCAATCCTCAGGTTTCGTATGCTGTGCTTTGACATGCTCAAAGAGCACTTTGGCATCAACAAAAGCTTGTGGATTGTTTGGAGCAGGAATTACCATCAGTCCACGTAAGCGTAAATTCGGTAGCGTAGAAATCTGTGCGACCAAATCTGCTACTTCATTCGGCTGACAGCCATCCTTTGTATCTTGCGCGTCAATATTGACTTGTAGGCAAATATTCAAAGGTGCTTGAGTCGCTTCTCGCTGGCTTGATAAACGCTCCGCAATAATCAAACGGTCTACCCCATGCACCCAAGCAAAGTTTGAAGCCAAATGTTTGGTTTTATTACGCTGTACATGACCTATAAAATGCCATTCAATCTCTAAATCTGCCAAAGCCTCAATTTTTTCAAGCGCTTCTTGCAGATAATTTTCACCAAATGAGCGTTGCCCCGTTGTATACATTTCTCTTAGCATTTCAGCAGGATGCGTCTTAGATACAGCCAACAATTCAACCGACTGCTGTGGTCGACCCGCAAGTTGGCAAGCCTGCTCAATTTGCTGCAAGACTTGATTTCGTGCTTCTTGAAGTTTATTCATTGACGGGGTTCTCATTTCATTCATCTTTTTTTGCATTGCCCTGCAACTAAGTGTTGGTTAAGCTGTGGGAAAGCCTTATTATTCTATCAAAATAATTAAGATTTAATTTTTATCTCGGGGATTTTATGGACATTACAGAACTATTGGCCTTTGCTGCCAAAAATAACGCTTCGGATTTACATTTATCTTCTGGTATGCCACCAATGATTCGTGTGGATGGTGAAGTTCGTCGTATCAACCTTCCTGCTCTTGAACACAAAGAAGTGCACAAATTGGTTTACGACATCATGAACGATAAACAGCGTCGTGATTACGAAGAAAAATTAGAAACTGACTTTTCATTTGAAGTACCTGGTGTGGCTCGTTTCCGTGTGAACGCATTTAACCAAAACCGTGGTGCTGGTGCCGTATTCCGTACCATTCCTTCAAAAGTACTAACCATTGAAGATCTTGGCATGGGCCAAATCTTCAAAGATATTTGTGAATATCCACGTGGCATCGTATTGGTGACCGGTCCAACAGGTTCGGGTAAATCAACCACGCTTGCTGCGATGGTTGATTACATCAACGACAACCGTTATGACCATATTTTAACGGTCGAAGACCCGATCGAATTTGTACACGAATCAAAAAAATGCTTGGTCAACCAACGTGAAGTACACCGTGATACGCACGGCTTTAACGAAGCACTTCGTTCCGCACTGCGTGAAGACCCGGATATTATCTTAGTCGGTGAGATGCGTGACCTTGAAACCATTCGTTTGGCACTGACTGCTGCTGAAACCGGTCACTTGGTCTTCGGTACACTACATACAACCTCTGCCGCAAAAACCATTGACCGTGTCATTGACGTATTCCCTGCTGAAGAAAAAGATATGGTTCGTGCCATGTTATCCGAATCACTTCAAGCCGTAATTTCACAAACCCTACTCAAGAAAAATGGTGGCGGTCGTGTGGCTGCGCATGAAATCATGATCGGTATTCCTGCGATCCGTAACTTGATTCGTGAAAACAAAGTCGCGCAAATGTATTCTGCGATTCAAACGGGTGCCAACTACGGTATGACCACACTCGATCAAAGCCTAAAAAATCTTGTCGCAAAAGGCATTATTAGTACGCAGACTGCACGGACTGCAGCGAAGCAACCCGAATCTTTCTTGTAATTTTTTATTTTTTTGGGGCGATCGTTATGGATTTTAACGGCTTACTTGATTATATGGTGGAGAAAAAAGCATCGGATTTATTCATTACAGCCGATGTTGAACCCTCGATTAAAATCAATGGGCAAATTTTGCCAATTGGCTCGACTAAGTTACCGGGCCCGACTGTCGGTCAAATTTTATATTCGATTATGTCTGAAAAACAGCGTAAGGAATTTGCCGATACGCGCGAATGTAACTTTGCCATTAGTAATACCAGTAAATCTGCTCGTTTTCGTGTCAGCGCCTTTCAACAACGTGACCAGCCAGGTATGGTGCTGCGTCGTATCGAAACCGTTATTCCAACGATGGATGAGTTGAAATTACCACCCATTTTAAAAGAATTAGCGATGACCAAGCGTGGCATTATCATTTTCGTAGGTGCAACGGGTACAGGTAAATCAACCTCTTTGGCATCTTTGATTGGCTATCGTAATGAAAATAGCAAAGGTCATATCATTACAATTGAAGACCCGATTGAATTTGTACACCAACACCGAGGCTGTATCATTACTCAACGTGAAGTGGGTATTGATACCGACTCTTTCGAAGTTGCCTTAAAGAATACGCTACGTCAGGCACCTGACGTGATTCTGATTGGTGAGATTCGTTCACGTGAAACCATGGACTATGCGATTGCGTTTGCTGAAACCGGTCACTTGGTTTTTGCAACACTGCATGCCAACAACGCCAACCAGGCCATCGATCGTATCATTCACTTCTTTGAAGCGGATCGTCATAGTCAACTGTTCATGGACTTGTCTTTGAACTTAAAAGCAATGGTTGCGCAGCAATTGATTCCAACCATTGATGGTAATTCACGTCGTGCTGCCATTGAGATTTTGATCAACTCACCTTTAATTTCAGATTTAATCCGTAAGGGTGAAGTGCACGAAATTAAAGACCTGATGAAGCGCTCTCGTGAACTAGGTATGCAAACCTTTGACCAAGCCTTATATGACCTTTATAAAGCCAAGCAAATTAGCTACAAAGATGCGCTCAAACATGCCGATTCACCGAACGACCTGCGTCTACAAATTAAATTGTCTGAAGAAGGCGGTGAGCATTTACTGCGTGCAAATTCAAATATTACCTTTGATGGTCAACATTAAATTTGCATAATGCTTTCGGAAATAAAAAACAGACTTCATATGAAGTCTGTTTTTTATTCATTCTCATCCGCATCGGATTATTTTTTACGATATGCTTCTTGGCATTCAGGCGCATCACAATAGCCATAAAGATTTAATGAGTGACCTGTAAGTTGGAAACCAAATTTTTCTGCCACTTGATGTTGCTCATGCTCAATCACATCATTAGTAAATTCCACCACTTTATTGCAGTTTTGACACACAATATGGTCATGGTGATCTTCTTGCATAATCTCAAAAACAGAATGATTGTTTTCAAAATGATGGCGTTGAATAATACCTGCAGCTTCAAACTGTGTTAACACGCGATACACAGTTGCTAAACCCACATCTTCACCCTGTTCAAGTAAAGTCTTATAAATATCTTCTGCGCTTAAGTGATGTTGTCTTGAATTTTCAAGCAATTCCAATATTTTAATTCGTGGAAGTGTAACTTTAAGTCCAGCTTTACGTAAATCTTGATTTGAAATAGGCATGAAAAAAGGTCTCTCAACAAAATTAAAGTTGGAATATGCAACAAAGTTTAGATGCAGTATGATCTATCCTTGGATCAAATGCATCATAATTAATTTGGGATAGTTTAGCAAAATGCAAAAAATCATGCTGACGTTATTCGTCACTTCATTGCTCGTAGGCTGTTCAACCTTGGGCGTTTATAAAGTTGATATTCCACAAGGTACACCTTTAACTCAAGCACAAGCGGCTAAAATTCAAGTGGGAATGAGCCACCAACAAGTTCGCTTTTTGCTAGGTAGTCCAACTGTTGCCGATCCAATGAATCCGTTACGTTGGGACTACATTTATAAGTATACCCCAGGAACATATGCTAAAAAAGCCAAGATTCCTGCTGCACATGGTCAACACTTAAAAATCTTCTTTGACCAAAACGGTATCGTTCAAAAAATTGAAGGCTTAGAAACCATTCCAGAGTCACAACCAGGCTTACCAGGTTCTAAAGAAGCGATTTTAACTGCGCCACCACTATAGTCGCTTTCAGATAAAAATAAACCCCTAAATTTAGGGGTTTTTTTTATAAGTACAATTGTTTGAAACGATTGCCTCGACAATAACGGCCAACGGGATTTTTCTTGGCGCGATTACGACGAATATCTTTCGGATTAATGGTTAATGCACGATAGATTTCGACACGATCACCTGCTTCAAGTAACTGAGATGAATCGCTTACACGCGCCCCGAAGATTCCTAGTGTTAATTCTTCGGGTAAATCCACTTGTTTTCGAATGCCACTTTGCACAATAGCATCTTCAACCGTCATACCGGGATTAAAGCTCAGCGGAATTAATATCTGCTGTTCCACGCTCGCATAAGCGACCCATACTTGTAACTGAGCTGTCATTAGAATAACTGCCCAATCACAGCCACCAATGCCAATATTATTGACAAGGGCACTACGATACGTACGGCAATACGCCAAATATTATAAAAGGTTTCATGACTGAAGTTCATTGACTTACGTAGATGACTAATCTTCATAATCCAACCTGCGAAAATCGCATAAATCAGACAAATAATTAAGCCCCAAATCAACAAGGCAATATTAAATACTGGAACAACAGTGCTCAGTGCCCATACAAAAACCGCAACCAATAAAATCGCCCATTGCACCACTACGGCCAATTGGCGTTGTTGTAATTGTTCACGTGCCATTTGAATCAGCAATGCTGAAGCTGCGACTAAACCCATAACCAGTGCTAAAGCAGGTACTTGTGTTTTTGCTGCGAAAAAAGCAAAAGCAATCACTGCCAAGAGTTGAGCGATCCAAATTGGAAATACCGTTTTGCTTGCAATCTCTTGTTGCTTCACGGCTGGCAAACTTGACTGCCAGTACAAGCCCATCCCCAAACCACTTGCTACGAGCGCCAAGACAGTTGCATTGCCCCACTCACTAAATTCGAGTGTAGTCATTTTCCATTCTGGCAATGCCGTTCCCATAACATTCGCCAAGACCACTGCAGCAATCACACCAATAGCCGTCAAGATCACTAAAAATTGGCGTGGTACAAACGACAATGCAAATGCAATGACCGCAAGGACGGCCAAAATCATGCTATAAGCAAAACCATTAGCTGTAAAAATTGCCACATATTGCGACGCGGCTGAAAGCATGGCACCTGCTAAAAATGGAATAAATACTACGGCAAGCCAACCGACTATACGCCATTTGGGTGAAGCATCCGCATCACGTGTTAGCGAAGACAGTGCTTGAACTGCTGTAATTTTTGAACGTTTTGCTAAAGCAATTTCCAAATAACATAGCGGTAAAGCTAAAATAAGCATTGTACCTAGCCACAACAGCCAGAAATCTAGCTGACGTTCAATTTGAATACCTGTTACCGGTGCTAAAGTTGCAATAATGATAAAAGATAAACAGAACGCCATCAGTGGCGATAACCATTTCGACATCGCATTGTCCTGCATGACAAATTCCTTTGAAAATTCTAGCGCTATTTTGCCTTGCTGTGCCTTGAAAATCAAAAACAAAAAGCAAATCACCTTAAAGGTGATTTGCTGCGCAAATGATATTATTAGAATTTAATTGTTTTTATTTCATTTTTTGAGGTTATGAAAAGAAACGTGCAAACCAATTTTTGCCTTTTTTCTTTTCTTTTTCTTTGATGATACCCATCATATTTTCTTTAACCGCACCGACATAATCAGCATCATCGTGCTGAATATGGTTAATCAGCCATTTTGAAAGCACTTCATGTAATTCATTTTCAATCGCATGCCCCATTTCAAAACGGTCGCGGTAAGATTCAATTTTTTTAATAAATAAATCATGTACGCGTTTATGTGGCACACGATATTTATAACCCGCTTCTTCTTGTAAAGATTCTTCGAAGGTAAAATGTGATTGCGTGTAATCAATAATGTTTTCCAGAATTTGTTTTACACGATCACGATCTGTATTTGCGTCAATGCCATCAATTTCATTGATGTAGTCAAGAATCCGTTTGTGTTGATCGTCAATCACATCGATACCAGTATTGTATTCTGGAACCCATTTCATTTTCATTACGACCACCTATAAATATGAAGGACTTATCACGTAAATTTCATCATATAATTAAAGGACTTAAATAAAAATGAAGTAAAAAGGTTGGTTTTAATTAAAATACTGCCATTTATAATGTAATCAATTGTTTTTATTATGTTAATTTATTTAATCCCGAGCATAAAGCTAAGATATTTTTTAATCAATTCAATATCTTAGAAAATACCCTTAATTCAATAAAGTGTAAGATATTCATTTTTATAATGAATACCTTTCATTCAAAATTAATACTGATCTGCACGCGTGACGCGTTTTAAAGATGGGTCCAGCCGCTCACGTTCTAAACGTTCAACAACCGTCTTTGCAGCACGTATCGGACGGCCATGTTGAAATAAAATCATTTCACCCGGCTCAAATGCTGTCCAAACTTCGTTTTGCGTTAGGGGTTCAGTGGTAATCACGGCAACACGGTCTTCAGGCGTGGTGACTTCACTAAAATCGACTTCAACATCAATATCAATCAACTGTGCAGGTTGAAATGGGAACTCTCGAACCAACCAATGCAGCTTGGTAATCGCATAACTAAATAGCGCCTGCCCATTTGACAAACAAAAATTAAAGGTGCCATGTTCTGCAATTTTCGGAGAAATTTCTAATAACAGATCAAACACCTGATCGAGTGTAGGTTCGGTATAACCAAAACGTTTCACCATTTGCTCGAGCAAATAGCAAAAGGCCAATTCACTGTCGGTATTGCCGACGGGGCTGAAGCGCCCCGTGAGCTCAGGCTGAAAGCCATGTAGGTCGCCATTATGTGCAAAAATCCACTGTCTGCCCCACAATTCACGACTAAATGGATGTGAGTTTTCAAGATTAATTTTGCCTTGTGTCGCTTTACGAATGTGTGCAATCACATTGCGAGATTTAATTGGGTAGTTTCGGATCAGCTCAGCAATCGGAGACTCTACAGCAGATTGATTGTCGACAAATAAACGACATGCTTTATCTTCAAAAAAAGCGATACCAAAGCCATCACAATGATCTGAGGTAATTCCTGCTCGCTGCGAAAATCCCCGAAACGAAAAAGTAATATCGGTAGGAGTCGCACAATTCATTCCGAGCAGCTGGCACATATCGATCATTTCAGCAGTAAATCTATGATTTCTCTATTGTGCATGACAGTTTTAGTTGTTGTAAATCTAAAATCGGCGCCATTATAAGAGTTTTTATAATCCAACAGGGCAAATACTTTATTTGATCTATACAAATCTCACTTAGCCAACTGATAAATAATAAAAAAGCCTCAAAAGAGGCTTTTTTATATCAAAAAATGCTAAGTATCTTAAGCTTTTTTCACATTGGTTCGATTGGTGATTAATGTACCCACACCATGATCCGTAAAGATTTCAAGTAATGTTGCATGAGGTACACGACCATCAACAATATGCGCGCTGATTACGCCGCCTTTGACTGCATCTAATGCACAGCCAACTTTCGGAATCATGCCGCCATAGATCACGCCAGTTTCAATCAAACGATCGACTTCTTGGGTGGTTAACCCAGTCAGCAGATTTTTATTTTCGTCTAAAACACCCGTGATATTGGTCAATAAAATTAGCTTTTCCGCACCCAATGCTTCCGCCACTTTACCTGCAACCAAGTCAGCATTGATGTTATAGGTATTGCCGTCTTCGTCTACACCTAATGGTGCAATCACAGGAATAAAATCGCTTTGGGTAAACATTTCAAGTACGTCAGTTTTCACACCAACCACTTCGCCAACGAGACCTAAATCAATCTGTTTTACTGAACCATCTTCGGTAGTTTTTTCCATCAATAATTTTTGCGCACGGATCAAATTACCATCTTTACCGGTTAAACCAATCGCACGGCCACCGTGTTTATTGATTAAGTTCACAATCGATTTGTTCACGCTGCCGCCCAAGACCATCTCGACAACTTCCATCGTTGCAGGATCAGTCACGCGCATACCGTCGATACGATCAGACTCACGGCCTAATTGTTTGAGGAATGAATCCACTTGTGGACCACCGCCATGCACCACAATCGGGTTTAAACCAACCGTTTTCAGCAGCACGATATCACGTGCAAATGAGCTCTCAAGCTCAGGATCGGTCATGGCATTACCACCATACTTCACTACCAGCGTCTTACCCGCAAAACGTTGAATATACGGCAAAGCTTCCGTCAGGATTTGTGCTTTGTCGATGCCAGTATGTTGATGTGGCATTTGCCTCTCCTTATTGAGCATCTGGAATGTCATGAGCAATGTCTGGATAGTGCTCAACTAACATGGAAACAAACAGATCTCGTATTTCTTTTAAGCGTGCTGATGAGTTGGCATCAAAGCGTAAAGTGAAATACTCACCTGTATTCGATGCTCGAATGATGCCAAATCCATCATCAAAATCAAGGCGTATTCCATCAATTTTACTGATTTGTGCCGGAATTCGCGTAGAATTGGCTTCAACCTGCTTTAAAACTTCCGCTGGATCATGCTGATGCGTACTGACATATAAATCTTCGGTACTAAAGCGCTCCGGATATTTCGCCAAAGCTTCTGACAATGTCAGTCCTTGAGCCTGAATATATTCTATAACTCTTAGTGCAGCATATAGACCATCGTCATAACCGCCGCCGCGGCCGTCATTAAAAACATAATGCCCTGCGTATTCACCACCAAAAACCGCTTTGCCTTTAGATTGGGAAATATACTTTCGCAAGAAACTACTACCTGTTCGAATCATGACAGGCTGTGCTTCTAGATCACACACAGTATCGCGAATCATCGTTGAACATTTCACATCAAATACCACTTCTGCATGTGGTTTTTGAGTCAAACAAATTTCAGCAAATAAACATAATAATCGATCTGCAGAAACCACTTTGCCAGTTTCATCAATCAGTACTAAACGATCACCATCACCATCTAAAGCAATGCCAATATCGGCTTGTTGTTGCTTTATAGCTTGGCGAAGGTGAGTTAAATGTTTGAGCTGTGATGGATCTGGAGCATGATCAGGGAAATGTCCATCAGCTTGGCAACGTAATGCCAAAACTTCACAGCCTAATTTATTTAATAATAAGGCTGCACAATGCCCAGCTGAACCATGCATGCCATCGATCACAACTTTAAGCGGTTGCTGTAAATGAATGTCATCTAAAATAAATTTCTGATAGGCCAAACAATATTCAGACTTGATTTCGTGTGGCTCAAGTTCAGTCATCAAATGCACACGTTCCGATGAAAAACAATTTCGTGCTTCGACTGCAACGTGTTGAATCATCTCTGGACAAGGTGGCTCACCTTTGATAATCCACTTGATACCATTATCTGATTTTGGATTATGGCTCGCCGTCACCATAATGCCATTGCCTTGAAATTGTCCCGCAATAAAATACAACATCGGGCTTGAGCAGCAGCCAATAATTTCCGCTTCAAGGCCAGCCTCATGGCAGACTTTTTGAATTATTTTTGCATAGGTTGGACTGGTTAAACGCGCATCATAGCCAATGGCAAGTCTCTTTTGCCCTACATCTAAATATTGTTTGACTAAGCCACAAGCAATTGACTGAACTAAATCAGCATTTAAGAGCGATATTTTCCCGCGAATGTCATATGCACGAAAAATATGTTGCGGAAAGTGACTAAACAGTGAACCCATACTATGTTCTTCTAATTACATCTTTATTAATTAAAAAATCTAAAATTCTATTGAGAATTTAAGCTTTTAATTAAAGGATAAAATCCTGAAAAAAAGTGTAGCTTTTTTTATAACAAATTTAGTTAACAATCAATTAATAATATTTAAATACTGATCTAAAAATTACACTCGCATTTATCCAATAATTTATTTTTAAAATTAAATCAATATCTTACGTTAATAAAAATATCAAATTATCATTTAATCTTAAATATTTTACTTTTCAAATATTTTTGATTATTTATTCAAATGTGTATAAATATAGTAAATCGATCAAATTTAAACCAATACACAAAATTCTAATTATTCTTTACCCTCACTCCTAAAATATAAACCAAGTAAACTCATCAGAATTAAAAATCCTGATAAGATCCAAAATACTCTAAATATAGATTTGAATTTGAATAAATTAAAATTTAAATAAAATGATATAAATAAAAACCATCACGAGGATGGTTTTTTATTAGCTACTTGATTTTAGGCATTTACTTGTCAACACACTGGAGCAAAAGTCTTGCGCTGATTAGTTTTTACCTGTATGACCAAAACCGCCTGCTCCTCGTTCAGTGGCTTCAAACTCATCCACAATATCAAACTGAGCTTGTACAACTGGCACTAAAACATATTGTGCTAAACGCTCACCCGGCTCTAGGCTAAATGCCGTTTGGCTACGGTTCCAAACAGATACCATCAATTCACCTTGATAGTCTGAGTCAATCAAACCGACCAAGTTACCCAACACGATTCCGTGTTTATGACCTAAGCCTGAACGCGGCAAAATTAAACCTGCAAAGTTAGTGTCTTCGATATAAATCGATAGGCCTGTTTTTACCAGAACAGTTTGACCCGGCTCAATCACGGTGGTTTCTTCTACACATGCACGGAGATCAAGACCTGCCGAACCTGCTGTGGCATAAGTTGGCATTGGCCATTCCGTACCTAAACGTGTGTCGAGAACTTTAACTTGAACTTTCATGGTTCATTCCTGTTTCAATAAAACGAATTTCAAAAAATAAATAAAATATTCTACGCTTTAAGCTTTAACGCTTAATCAGCGCGCGTAAATTTTCTAAATAATGCTGTGCTTGCTGTTTAGGATCGATATCCCCTGCCAGCTTTTTCTTGCGGCCTAACCACTCCAATTCATCTTGTGGCAGTTCGTCCAAGAAACGGCTTGGTGTCATTTGTCGCATTTGACCACCGGCTTTACGTTGCTCTGCTAGAGTCATGGTTAAGCCTTGACGTGCACGAGTAATCCCCACGTACATCAAACGTCGTTCTTCCTCGACCGTGTCAGCAGCAATGGAATTTTTATGCGGTAGAATTTCTTCTTCCAGACCAATCAAATAAACGAATGGAAATTCCAGACCTTTCGACGCATGAAGTGTTAACAAATTGACTTTATCGGTGTCTTCTTCTTCTTGTTGCTGTTCTAACATATCGAGCAGCACCATTTTACGAATCACACTTTCAATGTTCTTTTCATCTACATCTTCAGCGCGGTTTATCAAACTTTGAATACTGCTATATAGCACTTCAATATTATCCAGTTTGGTTTTTTCCTGCGCAGGTGTAGCTGCAGATTCTTTAACATAGTCGATATAACCTGCTTCAATCATCATGCGACGAATGATCGGAACAGGTTCATCATCTTCTAATAATTCACGAGTAAAGGTCGAAATAAAGTCTGCAAATTCAGCCAATTGGGTTGTGGCTTTTTTCGGAATCGCCATGCTTAAGCGCTGATCCCCTGCTGCACTGAGTAAGGATAAATTACTTTCCTGCGCAAATAGACCGAGTTTTTCCAAAGTCACAGGGCCAATCGCACGTTTTGGCGTATTGATAATTCGTAAAAATGCACTGTCATCTTCAGGGTTGATGATCAAACGTAAGTAGCTCATCAAGTCCTTAATTTCAGCACGAGCGAAGAAAGACTGACCACCCGATAATTTATACGGGATCTGCATTTGGCGTAGCTGTGTTTCTAGAGCACGCGCTTGGAAATTACCACGGTATAAAATGGCGTAGTCTTTCCAATTTTTACCGTTCATCAGCTTGTGCGTAATCAAGTCTTTTACGACGCGTTCTGATTCATCATCGTCATTACGACAAGTAATCACGCGGATCACTTCACCATGGCCTTTATCTGACCAAAGCTTTTTATCGAAAATATGTGGGTTATTGCCAATAACTGTATTGGCAGCTTTTAAAATACGACTGGTCGAGCGATAGTTTTGCTCAAGCTTAATCACTTTCAGATTACGGAAATCTTCCTTCAATAAAGCCATATTCTCAGGCTTAGCACCACGCCATGCATAAATCGATTGGTCATCATCACCTACCGCAGTGAATTGTCCCATGACACCCACGAGTAATTTCACCAAAATATATTGCGCGGTGTTGGTATCTTGATATTCGTCGACCAATAAATAGCGGATTCGATTCTGCCAACGATCACGCACTTCTGCATTTTCTTGTAATAAGCGCGTCGGCATGACAATCAAATCATCAAAATCCACAGCATTGTAGGCACGTAAATTACGCTCATACAGTTGATACAGATGTGCAAACTGAACGTCTTCTGCTGTTTCACAGGTGGTGTGCGCTTGCTCAGGTGGAATCAGATCGTTTTTCCAATCTGAAATCATTTTCATGGCTTTGGCAATCAGCTCTTTACTTTCTGCACCGGATAAATTGTCGCGATGCATTAAGTCCATCAAAATGCGTTTGCAGTCATCTGCATCTAAAATTGAAAAGTTATTTTTTAGTGGTGTATTTTTTAATTCCAAACGGAGCATGTTTAGCCCGAAGTTATGGAATGTAGAAACCGACAGCCCTTTTGCCTCTTCACGACTCATCAGCTTTGTCACACGCTCTTTCATTTCACGCGCAGCTTTATTGGTAAAGGTCATCGCGGTGATACGGTGCGCAGGAATACCACAATGCTTCACCAAATAGGCAATTTTACGGGTAATCACCGATGTTTTGCCTGAACCTGCCCCTGCAAGTACTAACAAGGGTCCTTGAGTGTATTTCATTGCTTCAAGTTGCTTGTCGTTCAACTGACTTGCCAGTGACATAGTCTTTCCTCTTATTAATTCGAGGATGATTATAGTCATCTGAAACGATCTTGCCTAATGCAAAATGTATTTTATCGGTCATTAAAAATGCCATAAAAAAGCCACCCGAGGGTGGCCTTTCGTTTCGAACTAAAACTTATTTAGTTTCGTAAACTGAGATTTCTACGCGACGGTTTTGTTCACGACCTGCAGCAGTTGAGTTATCCGCTACTGGAGAAGTTGAACCGTAACCACGTGCAGTAATACGAGTTGAAGAAATACCTTGAGACGCTAGGTAGTTTTTCACTGAGTTTGCACGGTTCTGAGAAAGTGGGTTGTTGATCGCATCAGTACCAGTGTTGTCTGTGTGACCGTGTACAACGATTGCAAGTTTGTTTGCAGTACCGTCTTCACGCAATACTTTAGCAACGTCATTCAACGCAGATTGGAACTGAGATTGAATAGTTGAAGAGTTAGTTGCGAAAGTTACTGATGGCATAACAAGGTTGATCGAACCATCTGGATTACGACCTACGTCAACACCAGTACCAGCCAATTCTTGTTTAAGACGTTTTTCTTTCTTATCAAGAAGAAGACCTGCACCACCACCAACTACAGCACCAATTGCAGCTGCTTGACCCATTTTGTCTTTATCAGCATTAGAATAAGCAATACCAGCGCCTAAAAGAGCACCTAGACCAGTACCGATTGCTGCTTTGTCATATTCCATGTTTTGACAACCAGTAAGTGCCATTGCCCCAACTACTGCCGAAATTACTAGTGCACGCATTGCATGCCTCCTTCTTTGTGTTTTGTTGTATGGTTGAAATGATGAAGTAAAACAAATGGCTGAACCATTGATTTTTTGTTAATAATAAAACGTTTAGTTACAATTTGTAATATGAATACGAGATTTATTTGTTAATTCCATCACAATTTCTTCACAGTTCTGCAGATGCCCTTTTTTATTTAATCAACTCGAACTATATTTATTAGAATCAATCATTATTTGGACAATTTCCGCTAGGACTTTTTATATGTCATCTCAAACAAATAAGCAACCGACACTAAAAAAAATTAGCAAAGGACTTACCGTCGGTTCAGTTATGACAGGCAGTACTTTTTTCCATGGTCCTCCTGTACTAGCCCTTGGTCTAACCAAACTCTTTAAAAAATCAAAAAAGGTTGATGAAACCAACATAAAAATTACCAACAGTTGGCTCATGGTCAATAACTGGTTAATTGATCACGTTTTACCCAACACAAAATGGGATATCACCATCGATGAAGGCCTCGACTTAAATTTGCAGGGTCGCTATCTCATGACCTGTAATCATCAGAGTTGGGTCGATACAACAGTTAACCAATATTTTGGTTTAACCCGTATGCCACTGACGCGTTTCTTTACCAAATGGGAACTCATTTTCATTCCATTTGTTGGACAAGCTTTTAAAATTTTAGGCTTTCCAATGATGAAACGACACAGCAAAGAACAAATCGCGAAAAATCCTGAACTTAAATATCGAGATATGGAAGAAGCGCGTAAATCTTGTGAACAGTTATTGAGCCAGCCTTTTACCCTGCTGAACTATTTGGAAGGCACTCGCTTTACCCCTGAAAAACATGTGCAGCAGCAATCACCGTATCAAAACCTTCTTAAGCCGAAAGCGGGTGGTTTAGCACTGGCACTCAATATTTTAGGGGATCAAGTTGATGCTCTCGTGGATATGACCATCGTCTATCCAAATGGTGTACCAGGTTATGGCGAATTTTGGCTCGGTGAAGTTCCGCGTATCGCCGTGGATTTACGTAAAATTGAAATTCCAACGTGGGTGCATGGCGGCAACTATGAAGATGATGCAGAATTCCGTGAAAAATTTCAGCATTGGGTAGATGAGCTGTGGACGGAGAAAGACCAACTCATTACTCGTATGAAAGCTAAATACTCAGTTACTGAATAATTAAGAAGAAGTTTTTATGTCGCAGAACAGCATGCCGCAAAACAAGAAATCTAAATATCATCATGTCAATCCAAACAGTTGGTCATTCAAACTGTTTTTGATTTATGACATTTTCATGGTGTTTATTATTGTTTTTAACTTGTTCTGCCTGTGCATGAACTTTTTCCTCATGAGCAATCTTGGCAGTTGGTTCTTTAACAGTATCCACCTGCCCGATGTGCTGAGTTTTTACCGTGAACATTTGCATCCATGGGTGATTACCACCGAAGCGTGGTTTATTATCTTTTTGATTGTAGAACTGTTGGTGCGTTGGGCGATTGCTATCATCAACAAGCACCATCAGCGCTGGTTCTTCTTCCCGTTTATTCATTGGTACGAAATTTTAGCCATTGTGCCGCATTTACGTTTCCTTCGTTTATTTCGTGCGGGCGTGATTGCGTATCGACTATATGAAATGGGTTATCAGATCGTACCATCGGCATGGCAAAAGAAAGCTTTGTTTTATTATCGTGTGGTGATGGAAGAATTGTCTGATCGAGTGGTACTCACCGTACTCGATGGGGTTAGACATGAGTTAAACACCAGTACCACACATAAAGATTTGATTAGCAATGTCGTTCAGCATCACCGCGAATTATTCACCCAAGTCTTGGCCGAAATTTTGCAAGAAAATTTAAGCAAAGAGCTCCGTGCTGAACGTGAATTGATCGCCAAGAATGTCGGACAGATTGTCAGCCAGGCCATCGAAGATACCCCTGAACTCACGCAGCTATTGCGCTTAGTGCCGATCGTTGGCAGCCGCATTGAACAGCAGATTCAAAGTATTGGGCAACGTTTGGGCGAAAATATTACCCATGGTTTAATTTCCCCATTGGCTTATCCCAATACATCGACGGCTCAGAAACCCAATCTATATTTAGACATTTCACAGCGTATTAGCCGTATTGAAATCGAAAATAATGCCCAGCTGGATGAGTTGGTTCGCTCTGCGGTTTTTGAAAGTCTAGAGGCTATTCGTAAGCAAGTGAAAGTAAAACAGTGGCAGCAGATTATGCAGGAACAGGACCAAGCTACAGAATAAACACTTAGTCAAAAATAATTGCGAACTCCGCTAGAGTATTCATGCAAATTGTTCTAGGATTTGCTCTATTTACAACATAACTACTTCGGCACAAAAGTAATAGTTAGAAGTCTCAAGGATTCAATATGGCTGATATACGGATAAAAGGCAAAATGGTCAATGCGATTCGCATTCACCTCGATACCAATGATCATGATGCGATCCGCCAGCAACTTACTCCAATGTTCCAAAAGGCTTTTCCACCCGGAACATTAGCCGTGATTGAAAGTACGGTTGATCAAGAACTAATTGCACTGATTCAACTGCTTATTAGTATTGAAATTCAACCAATTGGTGTCACTGAGGGTCCGCTATCGGACCAAGCACGTGCTATCCAATTTCCCGTAGTTCCTGCGGATCGCAAACTACAACAAGTTAAACCGACACGCGAACAAGTGGTTGAAGAGCCCGCGCCTGCAGAAGAAAAAACCGAAGATAAAATTGCTGCAGTCGAAGTACCAACCATTCGTCATGCCACGTCGTATCACAATGAAATCTTGCGTACAGGTCAATGTTTAGTCCAAGACCATGGCGATATCATTATTAATGCTGGGATTAATAGTGGTTCAGAAGTAATTGCTTCAGGAAATATACATATTTATGGTAGTGCTCGTGGTAGAGTCATTGCCGGAGCTGGTGGGAACACGGCTGCACGTATTTTCTGCCATTCATTAGAAGCTGAATTGGTTTCAATAGCAGGGACTTACTGTGTCGCTGATGATATTCCGCCTCATGTGGTCAAACAGCCCGTACATATTTATTTGAATGACCAGCAAGAGCTAGTATTTGAAGCTTTGCAATTTTAATGTATAAATAATCACCAAACCCCTAATTAAAAAAGGGGATTTAAACCATAACAGGAGTGGATTCGGTGGCGAAAATTGTTGTCGTAACATCAGGTAAAGGTGGCGTAGGTAAAACAACTACAAGCGCATCTTTTGCAACAGGTTTAGCCCTTCGCGGCCACAAAACTGTTGTGATCGACTTTGATGTGGGTTTACGTAACCTTGACTTGATCATGGGCTGTGAACGCCGCGTTGTATATGACTTTGTAAATGTATTGAATAACGAAGCTCGATTACAACAAGCGCTTATTCGCGATAAAGATATTGAAAATCTCTACATTTTGCCAGCATCTCAAACACGTGATAAAGACGCGTTAACAGATGAAGGTGTAGCTCGTGTAATGGACGAACTTTCTCAAGAGTTCGATTACATTATTTGTGACTCACCTGCGGGTATCGAACGTGGTGCAATTTTAGCAATGTATCATGCTGATGAAGCGATCATTGTGACGAACCCAGAAATTTCTTCGGTACGTGACTCTGACCGTATTATTGGTATGCTCGACAGCAAAACCAAAAAAGTAGAACAAAACGAAGGTCGTATCCGTAAGCATCTCTGTATTACACGTTTCAATCCAGAACGTGCGGATAAGCAAGAGATGTTGACGATTGATGACATTTCAAAAGATATTTTACGCGTACCGACTTTAGGTGTTATTCCTGAATGTAAAAGCGTTCTACAAGCATCAAACGAAGGTAAACCAGTAATTCTGTTTACAGAAGAAGCGGCTGGCCAAGCGTATGATGACCTTGTTGCACGTTTCCTTGGTGAAGAGCGCCCTTACCGTCATATTACGGTAAAACCTAAGGGTTGGTTAGCACGTCTATTTGGAGCGTAATCATGGCAGGATTCTGGAGCAAACTTTTTAGCAGTGACGAGAAACCGTCAAGCGCACAAACGGCAAAAGACCGTTTAAAAGTCATCGTGGCATCTGAAAATGGTTTAGGTAAACGCCTCAGCCAAGATAAGATTGACATGATGAAAAAAGAAATCATGCAAGTAGTAAACCGCTATGTTCGTGGTGTAGATGAGCAACATATTCAAATGTCTGTTCGTTCTGAAGCGAATATTGAAATGCTTGAAATGAATATCAATTTGCCTGAAGAACGTTAATCTGAATTCTGATTAGCCAAGTAAATTGAATCAAGGCAAAATGTGAGGCTGGATCAGTAAAGCGCTGCTTTACCCAGCCGCAAGATGAGAAGCTTTGCTTCGAGTGGGCTGGATTAGTTTTATTCCTTTGTTAGATCAAAAGCTTTGCTTCGAGTAAACGGGATAAAAAAATAACTTTTGATCCAACCAAAAAATGAGTCACTTAACTTAGAGATGGCGAATAAAACCATTTTACTTGCGTACTCATTTTTGCCTTTATGTATTTTTAAACCAGCAAGGAGATTGCGATGGCATTATCTCAGCCAGCAACGTTCAACGAAGAATGGTCAGATGAGCGTGTATTTGCCTACCTTACTCAGCTTCCTCCTGAAGGAGTGAATGGCGACTTTCACGTGCTTTACCATGCTTTCAAACATATGCGTCCAAATGACTATGAGCGTCTTTTGACTCAATTCGTTGCCGATGGCCGTGATGTGAACGCAACTAATCCTGAAGGTCAGCGTATTCATGACGTGATTGCTCAATACCCACGTCAAAGCGCAGGTTTCCTCGAAGTATTGGCAAAATTTGCTTAATTTCGAGTAACAAAAAAAAGCCCGCATCATGCGGGCTTTTTTTATCTTATTTAATATCGGCGTAATTGAATATAATCATGATCAATGCACGATCAACATGAGCAATGGAAACATCAAACCAAAACCAATGGTTTGTACACTAATAATGGCCGCCATCAGTTGTGAATCGCCCTGATAATAGCGTGTCAAAATATAAGACGATGATGCAGTCGGCAAAGCAAAAAAGACCACTAAAATCATTCGCTCAAAATCAGTCAGCCCCATCCAAGTACTCAATAGATAAGCAATACATGGCATTAACATGAGACGCCCTATCGTATTTAAACTTAAACGACGTAGATCGGCACGCATTTGCTGAAACTGTAATGCTGCCCCAACAGAAAGTAGTCCGAGCGGTAAACTCATGGCTGCCAATATTTTTAATAATTCAGGTAAGCCATGAAACAGACTCAAGCCTGATAAATTAAACAATACCCCTGCCACACAGCCTAAAATTAAGGGATTTTTTGCGATGGACTGACAAGTCTGCCTCAATTGCTTCACACTTAAATTTGAGAAGGCCAATACTGAAATAATATTGACTAAGGGCACTGCAACGGCAATTAACATGGCAAACATCTGCATGCCTGTCGAGCCAAATAAAGCACCCATGAGCGACAAACCAATATAGGTATTAAAACGGATATGACTTTGGATATACACGCCAAAACGCTTCACGGGAATATGCATAAACTGCTTGATCCCCCACAAAACTATGCTGATCAAACAGGTGCCCGCAACCAGTACTGTCAACATTCGTGAAACAGTGTTCATATCCAATTGCACGGCTGATACATTCAAAAAAAGCAGCACAGGAAATAAAACGTAGTAATTGAGTTTTTCTGAATTTGCCCAAAATTCATTCTGAACAAACTGTGTATATTTAAGCACATAGCCCATCGCGATTAATGCAACGAGGGGAAACAATGCGACGACGATATTCATGCTGTACGCCTTGAAATAAAGTAGCTATTTCATCTTTAACCATTTATGTAGCACAATATAATCCTCATCTAGACTCATAACAAAATGAGTAATTACTCATGGCAATGACATTTTCTCAGCTTGAAATTTTTATTAAAGTCGCAGAACAACAAAGCTTTACTCTCGCTGCTCGACAGCTGGGAATTACTCAGTCAGCTGTCTCTCATGCCCTAAAGTGTTTAGAGCAACATTGGAATGTCAGTTTATTTAGCCGTGAGCAAGGCGAAATTAGCCTGACTCATATCGGTCAGCAGTTATTGCTGCATGCCAAAGAAGTCATCAATACCGCACAAATCATGCAGCAAGAAGTGCATGCCGCACATGGTATTCAACAAGGAACACTGAGAATTGGTTCTTTTGGTTCTTCTAGTTCGATTCATTTGCTTCCAGAGCTATTAAAGGCATATAGAGAGCGCTATCCGCACATTGAGATCTATGTCGAAGAAGGTACCGATGCAGAAGTGTCTCGTTGGATTTCTGAACGTCAGATTGATGTTGGTTTTGCCGTACTTCCCAAACCGCAGTTGTTCACCTTCCCTTTAATCCAAGATATTTTCATTGCCTTGATTCCAGATAGTTATTCAGTTTCCAAACACAGTCATTTAAATATTCAAGACCTGCAAAATTACCCCTTTATTATGACCCGTGCAGGCAGCCAGTCCCATGTGGAAAAACTGCTTAAACAACACCACATACAACCTAAAATTACCTATCAAATGTCGCAACTGTTAACTATTTTAAATATGGTGAATTTACAGGAAGGGATTGCTATTGTTGCGGATATGGCGATGCCTGCTGAGCTGTTGGCGCTACATCCACATGTGGTCAAACGTCCACTCTTTCCAAATACCCAACGGCAAATTGGACTCGCCGTAAAAAATCAAAAACTCATGAGCCCTGCCTGCAAAGCCTTTATCGAACTGGCCCAGTCCATGTTCTACCAAGAAGAGTTCTCAATCTAAAAATAAAAAAACCTGCCGAAGCAGGTTTTTTGTTTTAGGACTTAGACCAAGATATCTCGTTTACCATTTGGCCCCATCCCACTGACGATGCCATTTTCTTCCATCTGATCAATAATCCGTGCAGCACGGTTATAGCCGAGACTGAATTTACGCTGTAAAGATGAAGTCGATGCTTTACGTGTTTCCAAAACGAAACTAACACATTGATCATACAGCGCGTCACGGTCTGATCCACCATCACCATCTTCAAAACCGCGAGATGTCGGCTCTTCATCATAAGGCGTGAGGATCTCATCGACATAATTCGGTTCACCGCGCTCTCGCCATGCATCACAAATACGGTTCACTTCATCGTCTGAAATAAACGCGCCATGTACTCGTTCAGGTTCAATTTTACCCGGTCCGAGGAATAACATATCACCATGACCCAGTAAGTCTTCCGCACCACCAGCATCTAAGATAGTACGTGAATCCAGTTTACTGTTCACACGTAACGCAGCACGGGTTGGAATATTGGCTTTGATCAAACCTGTCACCACATCTACGGTTGGACGCTGTGTCGCCAACAGCAAATGAATCCCTGCCGCACGTGATTTTTGTGCAAGACGGGTAATCATTTCTTCAGCTTTTTTACCCACTTGCATGATCATATCGGCAAATTCGTCGGCAACAATTACGATCAACGGCATCGGCTGTAAACGTGGCGCACGACTTTGCGTTGCAGAGTCATCTGGCTTCCAAGTTGGATCGATCAGATCTTCACCATTGGCCATTGCTTCTTCAATTTTGCGGTTAAAGTCAGTCAGCTTACGCACTTTCATCAAAGACATTAGCTTATAACGACGCTCCATTTCATTCACACACCAATTCAATGCACTCACTGCATCTTTCATGTCGGTTACAACAGGCGTTAATAAATGTGGAATATCGTTATAGTTGGCAAGTTCCAACTGTTTCGGGTCAATCATAATAAGTCGCAATTGCTCAGGTGTATATTTCAACAACATCGATAGCAACATGGCATTTACTGCGACTGACTTACCAGAACCCGTAGTACCTGCCACCAACATATGCGGTGCTTTCGCCAAATCTGCCAAGACAGGATTGCCGGAAATGTCTTTACCCATCGCCATACTAAGTAAGGCATTTGGATCACGGTATGCCGGCGTTTCTAACAGCTCAATAAGTCGAACCATTTCACGTGAACTATTCGGAACTTCAATCCCGATATAGGGTTTACCTGGAATCACTTCCACCACACGTACAGAGGCCATAGACATTGAACGCGCCAAGTCACGTGAAATATTGGTCACTTTTGACGCTTTTACACCGGGTGCCAAGTCTAGTTCAAAACGTGTCACGACAGGGCCCGGCTGTGCCTCTACAACTTTAGCTTTGACATTAAACTCTTGCAACTTAATTTCTAACAGTTCAGACAAACGAGACAATTGCTCTGCGGTAAAATTGACTTTCTTATTCGGATCTACAGGATCTAATATTTCCAAGCCCGGCAAAGTCGGTAAATCCAAACGTTTTTGTGCCACTTGCATTGCACGTGACATGGGACGACCAGAGGCATCGGTTAAAGGAGCATCAAAGTCAAAATCATCTTCGAGATCTAAATCGATGTCTTCAGGTTTACCCGCCGTTTCTTGCCACACTTCACGGAAAGCATCTTTATTCGAGCTGATTAAGGCTTTTTCATCATCAGATACAAAAGTCTGCGGCTGTGTATTGATTTCAGCACGAACCAAAGGCGTAGATTGCGCATAACTACTGGTTGTACGAACTGGCTGTACCTGTTCTATCGCTCGCTCTGCTTCTTCAACCAGCAAATCATCGAGATCATTAAATTCAGTTTCAACACTGATATTTTTCGGTGTGCTCAGCGGTGCAATCTGTGCAGCAGCTACACTTATACCTGCAACGGTTGCATCAGCACCTGTAGCAAATTCATTTGAATGCGTTGCTAGACTTTCATTTTGCGATGTATTAAATGGGCTATGCACATCCGTCGCTGTTTTACCATTCGGGACAGCCGCTAACAGCTCGTCGAAGATTTCATCATCATCCCAATCCACTGATTTTTTAGCCGCTGGCACCGCTTCTGTCGGAGAAGTCGAATGCACATCTGCTGTTTTGTTGAAATATTCAGTTTGATTGGCAGGCTGCTCTTCTTCTGCAGCTTTCAGTAAAGCATCAATATCTTGCTTGTGGCGTTGGTCATCATTGGAATGTAATGCGCGCCAAACTTCACCTGTTGCAACAACACGTTGTTGATCTTGTTCAAGCTGATGCACTTTCGCCAAGGTATGTTCAAAATCTTCATCAGATGGCGTAGCAGTCTCTGCCAAGTCGACTGCAGATGAATGTTGTGCGTTCCATTCTTTGTCTGCCCATTCTTTATCGGCAATATCATCAAATAAACGTTCAGCGACGCGATCACGTACCACAGGATCGACATCGACCGCATGATGTTCGTCGGCTGGTGTTACTGGTGCAACCACTTTTGATGCATGCGCAGTAGCACTCTCTTTTTTAGTCGTTGGCACTGTACGGTCAAAAGCGGTATCGCCTTCAGGCACATTGCGATAGAACAAATCTTGCAGATAAGCTGGTGTGGATTTCATGGTTGCCCATGTTTTATTCCACTTGATGCCAAAGGCCAAAGTGAACAACATGATCCAAAATGCAATAAGAAATATTGCTGCACCATAGACCGTTAATATTTGTTCAAGACTTTGACCCAGTTCATAGCCAATGATCCCGCCCGATGCATTTTCTAATGTATCTTCAGGGACATTCCAAAACAGGAAAAGTAAACTTGAAGTTGCCAGTAAAATAAAGAACTGAGCGGCATAGCGAAATGGACGGTTTAGAAAACTGCGTGGCCACCACACTTGAATTGCTTCGAGAAATAAATAGACAGGTATCAGCAGACTTGCCCAACCTAAAAATCCATAGAGTAAATCAGCGATCCATGCACCTGCGACGCCGCTGGCATTTGAAACTTGCTGAGTATCACTGGATAAATGCATCCATCCCGGATCAAATGGCGTATATGTGACTGTTGCAAGGAACAGATATATCCCAAATGAAACAAGGAATAAAGTCATTATTAAGCGCTGTGCATATGCACCCGACACCGCTGTCATATACGTTCCTGTAACCAATTCTTCATGAATGTTTTTGTCATTACCCACAACAAAAATGGGCTGAATCTAAACCTGTTATTATGCACCTGTTCAATAAAAAAGATGCAAGATAATTTAAGTATAGTTGTTAACTTTCTTCTATATAGCTCAAAACGATTTCGATGATCAATAATATCGACTTTAATCTCACACAATCGTTTCAAACTTTGACGTATAATTCCACAAATTATCATATAAAAAAAGGATTCTACGGATGAGCGCTCGTCACTCACGTCTAATTATTTTAGGTTCTGGTCCTGCAGGTTATAGCGCTGCGGTATACGCTGCTCGTGCGAACCTGAAACCGACACTCATCGCAGGTATTCAATTAGGCGGTCAATTGACTACAACGACAGAAGTAGACAACTGGCCAGGTGGTGCAGAAGGCTTAACTGGCCCTGCCCTGATGGAACAAATGCAAGCACATGCTGAGCGTTTTGGCACAGAAATCGTGTATGACCATATCAATGAAGTTGACCTCAATGTTCGTCCTTTCGTACTTAAAGGCGATATGGAAGAGTTCACTTGTGATGCATTGATTATTTGTACAGGTGCAACTGCACAATATTTAGGTCTTGAATCTGAAGCTGCATTTATGGGTCAAGGCGTGAGTGCATGTGCAACATGTGATGGCTTCTTCTACAAAAACCAAAAAGTTATGGTTGTCGGTGGCGGTAATACTGCTGTCGAAGAAGCGCTGTACCTTTCAAACATCGCCTCTCATGTCACCCTAGTACACCGTCGTGACACTTTACGTTCAGAGAAAATTCTGCAAGATCATCTTTTTGCGAAAGAAAAAGAAGGTAAAATCAGCATCATCTGGAATCACCAAGTGGATGAAGTGATTGGTGATACGACTGGTGTGACTTCTGTACGTATTAAATCTACGCTAGATGATTCAACTCAAAATGTTGATGTCACCGGTATGTTTGTTGCGATTGGTCACAAACCAAACAGCGGCATTTTTGACGGACAATTAAACTTACGTGATGGCTATATCCAAGTTCAAAGCGGCACTGCGGGTAATGCAACACAAACGTCGATTCCGGGCGTATTTGCTGCAGGCGATATTGCCGACAGTATTTACCGTCAAGCCATTACTTCTGCAGGTTCGGGCTGTATGGCTGCTCTTGACGCTGAAAAATACCTTGATGCACTCGGTGAATAATCTTTTGCAAAGGTCATTTGCTTAGCTAAACAGTTTTAAAAATTAGCCGACCTGATGGTCGGCTTTTTTATGTATGATAAAAATCCGTATACCTCAATAAGAAGCTTGGCATGCCGATACTCCCTCCTTCTGAATTTACTTTCCCCGATCCTGTTGAATGTGATCCCGAAGGTGAAGGCTTAATTTGCATCGGTGCTGACCTCTCCCCTTCCACACTGTTTGAAGCCTATAGTCACGGTCTTTTCCCATGGTTCAGTGAAGGTGATCCGATTTGTTGGTGGTGTCCTGAACCCCGCTGCATTATTCGACCGCAGGACTATCATCCGAGCAAATCGTTATTACGCAGCATGAAAAAAATGGACTATAAGATCACCATTAATCATGCGTTTGAAACTGTGATTCGCTCATGTTCACTGCCGCGTAGTTATGCCAATGAAACATGGATTTCAGAAGATATTATTCAGGGATATTCTGCGCTGTTTGACGCAGGCTATGCTTATAGCATTGAAGTTTGGGAAAACGAGACCGTTGTCGGTGGCCTCTATGGCGTTAATATTGGTCATGGCTGCTTTGGCGAGTCTATGTTTAGTACACGAACAGATGTCTCTAAAATGGCGTTTTACACCTTAATGCTCATCGGGCAAGAGAATCAGTTGCCATGGATTGATTGCCAATTGGTCAACGATCACCTCTTAAGCTTAGGTGCGAGTACACTTTCTCGCCAACAATACCTTAATTCGTTACAAGATGTTGTTAAACAACCATCAATCGATTGGAAAAAGTATCAGGACAGTGTATTTTCAAGTAAAACAATAGCGCAATGGGCGAGTCTCAGCGCATGACAATAAAAGAGGGATATTACGATGAATTCCTATCAACCGAAGTCCCTGTTGAACGAATTACAGTACTACATCACGCCTCCGCATGATTGTAGCTACTTAGAAAATAAATCTGCCCGGATGGTCTTTCTTGATCCTGTCCATCGTATTGATGTGGTCACATTATCTGAACTTTCCCGCATGGGTTTTCGTCGTAGTGGTGATTTTGTCTATCGCCCTGAATGTCATCTTTGTCGCCAATGTTTGTCCTCTCGCGTTCCTGTTCATGAATTTCAAATGAACAGCGTGCAAAAAAAAGCGTGGAAACGGAATCAAGATTTAACGGTGAAAATTAGCCGCCCTCAAGATGCCGATGCAAAGCATTATGCGCTGTACGAACGCTACATTAATGAGCGGCATGCTGATGGTGATATGTACCCACCTAGCCAAGATCAATTTGAAAAATTTTTAATTAATAGCTGCACTGACAGTTTCTTTTTAGAGCTGTGGTTAGATGAGCAACTAATCAGTGTATCTACCTGTGATCCCCTCGATGATGGTATTTCAGCGGTATATACCTTTTTTGATCCTGATGAAAGCCGTCGCTCACTAGGGACTTTTGCCATTCTGAAACAAATCGAGCATGCACAAAAGCTTGGACTGCAATATGTCTACTTGGGCTATTGGGTGCCCGATTCGCAAAAAATGAATTATAAATCTCAGTACATTCCACTGGAACTTCTGCTTGATGGACAATGGCGTCGACTCAACCGACCACTGACCCAAGAAGAAATCAGCCAACTAGGGGATTCCCTGATGACCACCTTACCTTCCGGCTGGAATAATCCTATTATTAAATAAAAGGGATCAAACAAAAGATATTCAATAAAAAAAGCATCCGTTTATTCACGAATGCTTTCTTTGAATCAAATCACGCTTCACCGCTTTTATTTAAATAAAGCTGCAAAATCATCACTACAAGCTTTCACCATAATAATGGCATGTTCTCGTGTTCCATCGGCATTTGGATAATAATTCTTTCGCAAATCGATTTGGTGAAAATCCGCTTTTTCATATAAACGGATCGCTGGTTGATTACCTTCTCGCACTTCTAAGAAGATTTGAATGGGGTTATTTTTGAGTAAGGCAATAGATTCATCAAGCAATTGAAAACCTAATCCTTTGCCTTGCTGGCTCGGATCGATCGCCATTAACAATAAATTTGCTTCATCTAAAACAGGTTGTAAAATGCAAAAACCTACAACTTTTCCTTGTCGCTCAATCACCGTACTTTGATAGGCAGCAATCGATTCTTGAAATTGTTTTATGGTCCAAGGATGGCTTTGTACGCGGCGCTCGATATCGTAAACCTGCTGGACATCAGCGTCTTGCATCAAACGAATCATCTTCGTTTATCTTTCTATAGCTAGGGTATGCGCATTATAAAAAGTTTGTCTATAAAGTTGAATAAAAAAAAGAGCGATTTACATCGCCCTTCTGAAAAAGTCACCACAGCGCTGTGATTAGAGACCCAAATATGCTTTCCACGTTTTTAACAAACCAGAAGTATCTAAATCATTCGGGTGAAAACCTGGTTTAAAATACATCAGCATTTCTTTACCCATACCAGTGATGATGCCTTTTGAAGGGCTATAACCATAGGTATAAATATCTTTTAATGCTTCAAAATTAAGCTTGTTATCTTCTTTTAATAAACGAGCGACAAAATAACTTTGTACGAAGAATAAAGTCACCATTGCGCCAATCAATGAACCTGTACGGAGTGCGTAGGCCTTTATTCCCTGACCAAAGACACCTTCAAATACATCATAAGCTACGGCTTTATGCTCATTTTCTTCAATCGCATGCCATAACCACATATTTTTCATGGTTTCATCAGTCATTAAGGCTTGAATATGTGGGTTTACCAATAACTGTGAAGCAATCGTTGCAGTGAAATGCTCAAGTGCCGTAGTTGCAGTAAGATCCACCATTTCTTGAGTAATACCAACAGGTTTACCAATCCGTGCAAAGACTTTACGTACACCTTGGATAACACGACCCGTTGCCTTATCAAGTGTTTCGACATCATGACCGTATTTTTGTGCAGAAGCATTAAAACCCTCATGCTCTTGCGTATGCATTGCTTCTTGACCAATGAAAGCACTAATTTCTTTTTGTAGGGCTTCATTATTTGCGATCGCGGGGTGTTTACGTACTGCACGCACACTATCAATAAAGAACATTTCACCCGCGGGAAATAAAGCAGACAATGCGGTCATAAAATGTGTCAAACCTGCTGAGCCATTCATCCAGTACTCTGGTACCGCATCAAAATCAAAATTCATGCGACGTACAGGGAAACTTGCACCTGCTCGATTAGTAATCTTTACTTTAGCGTTCATGCCTAACTCCTTTTTGAGTTATGAAATACTCAAACTTTTATTGGTTTTCTTGAGTTCATATTACGGTTTTATTGACGCGTAATTATTTCAGTTAAGGACAGTGAATTATCACTAAAGGACAGCTTTAAAAAATATTGTCAGACAATTTCCCTATCACATTGAATAAGCATAAAAAAAGCGCCTCAAAGAGGCGCTTTTTTACACACATTTAGTGATTATGCAGTTACTTTAGAAACTACACCCGCACCAACTGTACGACCACCTTCACGGATCGCGAAGCGTAAGCCAGCGTCCATTGCGATTGGGTGGATTAATTCTACTGACATTTCTACGTTGTCACCAGGCATAACCATTTCAACGCCTTCTTTAAGCGAGATCGCACCAGTTACGTCAGTTGTACGGAAGTAGAACTGTGGACGGTAACCGTTAAGGAATGGAGTATGACGGCCACCTTCGTCTTTAGAAAGTACGTATACTTCTGCGTCGAATTTAGTATGCGGTTTGATTGTACCTGGTTTAGCAAGTACTTGACCACGTTGAACGTCTTCACGTTTAGTACCACGTAGAAGAACACCACAGTTCTCGCCCGCACGACCTTCATCAAGAAGTTTACGGAACATTTCTACGCCAGTTACAGTTGTTTTAACTGTATCTTTAATACCAACGATTTCAACTTCTTCGCCTACTTTCACGATACCAGTTTCAACACGGCCAGTTACTACTGTACCACGACCTGAAATTGAGAATACGTCTTCGATTGGCATAAGGAATGCTTGGTCGATAGCACGTTCTGGTTCTGGGATGTAAGAGTCAAGAGCTTCAACAAGAGCAACTACAGCATCTTCGCCGTATTGACCAGCTTCACCATTAAGCGCTGCAAGAGCAGAACCACGGATTACTGGAGTGTCGTCGCCTGGGAAGTCATAAGTAGAAAGAAGTTCACGAACTTCCATTTCTACTAGTTCAATTAGCTCTTCATCATCAACGATGTCACATTTGTTCAAGAACACAACGATGTAAGGTACACCTACCTGACGAGAAAGCAGGATGTGTTCACGAGTTTGTGGCATAGGACCATCAGTCGCTGAACAAACCAGGATCGCACCGTCCATCTGAGCCGCACCAGTGATCATGTTTTTAACATAATCGGCGTGACCTGGACAGTCTACGTGAGCGTAGTGACGGATTGGAGAATCGTATTCTACGTGTGAAGTATTAATTGTAATACCACGTGCTTTTTCTTCTGGTGCAGAGTCGATTGCAGCGTAATCTTTCGCTTCACCACCGAATTTTTTTGCACATACAGTTGCAATTGCAGCTGTTAAAGTAGTTTTACCGTGGTCGACGTGACCAATTGTACCCACGTTAACGTGTGGCTTATTACGTTCGAACTTAGCCTTAGCCATGAGATCTTCCTTTTTAAACTACTCATGCAGGGATACTGCATGAGCATTTGGTTTTTAACTATGAATTAGTTTGGGCTTATAGTAATCGAAAGATTACTCGTCGTCACCTTTTTTACCGCCAGATTGGAACTTAGCGATGATGCCTTCAGCCACGTTACGTGGTGTTTCAGCGTATTTAGCGAATTCCATAGAATAAGTCGCACGACCTTGAGACATAGAACGCATATGAGTTGCGTAACCAAACATCTCAGAAAGTGGAACTTCTGCACGGATAGCTTTAGTACCACCAGGTAAATCGTCCATACCTTGAACAAGACCACGACGACGGTTTAAGTCACCCATGATATCGCCCATGTAGTCTTCTGGAGTTTCTACTTCAACTTTCATGATAGGCTCAAGAAGAACAGGATCTGCTTTCATGAAACCGTCACGGAATGCGTAAGAACCCGCCATTTTGAACGATAATTCGTCAGAGTCGACGTCATGGTAAGAACCATCGAACAATGTCGCTTTGATGCCAACAACTGGATAACCAGCTAGGACACCATTCTTCATACGTTCTTGGATACCTTTGTCAACCGCACCGAAGAATTCTTTAGGTACTACACCACCAACAACTTCTTCAGCGAACTCGTAATCTTTGCCAGCATCTTCAGCAAGTGGTTCTAAACGTACGTATACGTGACCAAACTTACCTTTACCACCAGTTTGACGTACGAACTTACCTTCTTGTTCAACTGACTTTTTAATAGTTTCACGATACGCAACCATTGGTTTACCAATGTTCGCTTCAACGTTGAATTCACGCTTCATACGGTCAACAATAATGTCAAGGTGAAGCTCACCCATACCAGCAATAATTGTTTGACCAGATTCTTCGTCAGTACGTACGCGGAATGAAGGGTCTTCTTTCGCCAAACGACCTAAAGCAACTGACATTTTTTCTTGGTCTGCTTTAGTTTTAGGCTCAACCGCAAGCGCAATTACTGGCTCTGGGAATTCCATACGCTCTAGTGTAATTACATTATTTTCATCACATAATGTATCACCAGTCGTAGTATCTTTAAGACCTACACATGCTGCGATATCACCCGCACGAATTTCTTCAATATCGTGACGGTCATTTGCGTGCATCTGTACGATACGGCCAACACGTTCGCGCTTCATTTTAACTGGGTTATAGCAAGGGCTACCTGCTTTAAGCACACCAGAGTAAACACGTACGAATGTTAAGTTACCTACAAATTTGTCGTTCATGATTTTGAACGCAAGCGCAGAGAACGGAGCATCATCAGACGCTTCACGAGAACCTTCAGTTTCGTCTTTGTCGTCAAGGATACCTTTAATCGCCTCGACATCAGTCGGCGCAGGTAAGAATTCAATTACAGCATCCAACATACGTTGAACACCTTTGTTTTTGAACGCTGAACCACAAAGCATTGGTTGAATTTCATTCAACAATGTACGTGCACGTAAACCTGAAACGATTTCTTCTTTAGTTAACTCACCTTCTTCAAGGTACTTGTCCATGAGTTCTTCTGATGCTTCCGCAGCAGCTTCAACCATGTTAGTACGCCATTCGTTAGCAGTATCAACTAATTCAGCAGGGATTTCGCCATATTCAAACTTCATACCTTGAGACGCTTCGTCCCAGATAATCGCTTTCATTTCGATTAGGTCAACAACACCCTGGAAGTTTTCTTCTGCACCGATTGGAACAACGATTGGCACTGGATTACCACCAAGACGTGTTTTAACTTGTTCAACAGCACGGAAGAAGTTCGCACCAGTACGGTCCATTTTGTTCACGAATGCAATACGTGGAACTTTATATTTATTTGCTTGACGCCATACAGTTTCAGACTGAGGTTGTACACCACCTACAGCACAGTAAACCATGCATGCACCGTCAAGAACACGCATAGAACGTTCAACTTCAATAGTGAAGTCTACGTGTCCTGGGGTATCAATTACGTTAATACGGTGCTGTTCGAATTGGTTACCCATCCCTTTCCAGAAGCATGTTACTGCCGCTGAGGTAATAGTAATACCACGTTCTTGCTCTTGTTCCATCCAGTCTGTAGTTGCAGAACCTTCGTGAGTTTCACCAAGTTTGTGACTCTCACCTGTGTAGAACAAAATACGTTCTGAAGTGGTAGTTTTACCAGCATCAATGTGCGCAGAGATACCAATGTTACGATAACGAGAAATTGGGGTTTGACGAGCCATGATTTCTAGCATTCCTAAATTTTGTTGTTTAAAACAGGACGCTTTAAGCTGCATAGCAACTTAAAGCGATTCGATGACAAAACAGTGACAACTGATTTGTCACCCTCCTGAATAGGGGCTGTTTTATCCGCTTAGAAACGGTAATGAGAGAAGGCTTTGTTGGCTTCAGCCATACGATGCACATCTTCACGTTTTTTGATCGCTGCGCCTTTACCTTCAGCTGCATCAAGCAACTCACCAGCAAGACGTAAAGCCATAGTTTTTTCAGAACGCTTAGCAGCAGCATCTACTAACCAACGCATAGCCAAGGCAGTACGACGGGATGGGCGTACTTCCATAGGCACTTGGTATGTAGCACCACCAACACGGCGTGCTTTTACTTCGACCATAGGACGAACTTTTTCAAGAGTAGTCTCGAAAAATTCAACTGGGTCTACTTTAGATTTTTCTTGAACGCGGTCTAAAGCACCGTAAACGATACTTTCAGCAATAGATTTTTTACCATCTTGCATTACGTGGTTCATGAATTTAGCGATTGTTTGGCTGCTGAACTTAGGATCCGGAAGGATTTCACGGGCAGCAACTACGCGACGTCTTGGCATTTTAATACACCTAATAAATATGACACTTCAGGTTACTCCAGCAGGTGCACAAAGTGTCATGTGCTTTCGCTGGCCTTACTATACGTCGCTTGGAATTTTCACAAAAAATGCAGAAATCAGACAAGCGAGACGATAAAGGATTGCAGTTCTAACGAACTAAGAAGCCAATCTTTTCAGATTATTTCTTAGGACGTTTAGCACCGTATTTAGAACGAGACTGGTTACGATCTTTAACACCAGCACAGTCTAAAGAACCACGAACGGTATGGTAACGTACACCCGGTAAATCTTTAACACGACCACCACGGATAAGAACAACACTGTGCTCTTGTAGGTTATGGCCTTCACCACCGATGTAGCTAGAAACTTCGAAACCTGAAGTTAAGCGAACACGGCAAACTTTACGCATTGCTGAGTTAGGTTTTTTAGGTGTAGTTGTGTAAACACGTGTACAAACACCACGACGTTGTGGACAAGCCTTCAACGCAGGAACTTTAGATTTTTCAACTAAAGTTGTACGACCCTTACGGATCAACTGATTTGTTGTTGCCATTTGGCAATTCTCCCGTTAATAAAAAGCCCCAAAAAATACTACTTTTTGAGGGCATGCAATTGTAAGCGAAGACTTAAAATTGGTCAACAATATACGATCATCGAAAACATTTATTCATCATGATTTGCGCAATTTTTCACCCACAAATAAATAGTTTATTTTTCAGAAGAATCTGCTAATTTTTTTGTAACTTTATCTACGGCTGCTGTTTTGGCTTTACGCGGCTTAGTTTTAGGTGCAGCTTTAGCCACAGGGACATCATCTTCCTGCACGGCTTCCAACGCATCAAACTCATCTTTTTCAGCTAAAGCAGGTTTTTGCGCAGCCCCGGGTGCATGAGGCTCAACAACTTTCTCCGCAAGTGCCTCCAAACCTTCTGAGACTTTTTGTTCCTGCTCTACTTCCACTTCGGCTGCATCAGAGTTTTTAACTTGTGCTTTTTTAGTGACTTTTACTGCGCGGATACTCTCATGACCTGTAACATCTATGGTCTGATCTAGTACTGGCTCAGCCAAATCAATATCTTTCGCCTTAATACCTTCTAGTAATTTAGGTGTTGCTTGAGCAAGCAACTCAAGAGAACGCTCATAGGCATGTAAAGGTGACAAGCTAATATCCTGATGCTGCAAAATATATTGGCGCGCATTAGAAAAGACTTGCTGTGCCTTCTGATTCACTTCATCCACTAAACGGCGACTATACACCACACTTACACCAACACTCGCCACAGGAGATAATCGTGATAGCTGATTTAACAATGAAACTTTTGGCATTTGATTGAGCCATGCCCACTTAAACTGACCATTTTCATCTAGTACATATTTTTTCAATGCTGCTGCATCAGTATCTGAACCCACCAATTGCTGCAATTGATGTAAATCACTATTTTGTAGCGTACTACTCAGAGCTTTTATTGCCATAAGCAAAGTTTGTTTTTCTGCAATTAAACTCAAGTCGACCTGTTTAAAAATAAACTGAATAATATCTTGGTCACTTTCTTTGCTTAAGTCGAAACCATAAGAACGTCCAACTTGATAAATCACTCGCAGAGTCATAATCAGTGAAGCAGGGATATCAATACTTGAACCAATGACACCTGTCGCACCTGTTAAAGCCCCTTGAATCGAAGCAATCCATTTATTTTGCTCACCCAGAGCCTGACTAATACGACGCGAACGATCGACATCTTGTGTCAACTCTTCTAAATCACGTACCCCAGCTTCATCCAGTACAGCATCTACAGATGAAATATCCGAACTAAAATGATTAAGTCGATCAAATAAATAATCAGAAATTTTGTCACTAAATTGAGGAGCAACAAAATTAGCCACATTATTTACAGTATTAAAATGTCGACCGAATAATTGTCTAGAAACATTTGGAACGTGTTCACGTAAGATTTGCTGAGGATTATCATATTTTTTTACATCAAATACGCCCGCTTGCCTTGACTGACCCTCCAAGGTTTGACCATTTTTTTGAGGTTGAATGACCTTAGTTACGGATTCTGGTGCGACATGATTAATGATAGACACCCCAGTAGAACTGAGCTTTTTAGCCACTCCAAAGGCGTTTGAGAGTAGACCTACCGTTGGTTTATTATTCGTTTTCACCATTCACTACCTCATTAAAACTATTCTTTAAATTATTGATAAATACTAGGTGTAGTCAAACTTTATCACAACTTGAATATGTATCTTTAAGTTAAGTTTTTTGCTGCATCGTTGCAAATTAGCTCAGTCAACAATAGGCATAGGATTTGCCATAAGAATTCAAAAAGCTTTCTGCTATCATTATTCCAATCAAATTATATGAGTTCGCCTATTTAGAAAGTTTCCTTCGTATACTTTCAATAGCTTGCTCACACACTACCTATAAAGGATCTGTAGATGAAACGTGTTGTAATCACTGGTATGGGCATCAACTCATGCATTGGTAATACATTAGAAGATGTCACTCATTCTTTGCAAAACGGGATTTCTGGAACACGTTTCAACCCAAGTTATGCTGAACTTAATTTTAAAAGTCATGTCAGTGCGGCTGCAGAACAAAACTTTGACGGTATTGACCGCCGTTTAAAACGCTTTATGGGCGTATGCGCAATGTATGCATACAACTCAGCTTTGGCTGCGGTAGAAAATGCAGGCTTAACAGCAGAACAAATCGGTGGTAATCCACGTTACGGTATTGCGGGTGGGTCAGGTGGTGGTTCAACTGCATCTGTTGTGGAAATGAAAGAACTTCTAGACACCAAAGGTGCACGTAAAGTTGGTCCATTCTTTGTACCACGTAACATGACCAACACCATTACCGCAAACGTGGGTGTGGCATTTAAAATGCAAGGTATTGCACATACGATTACTAGCGCTTGTGCAACATCTGCAGATGCCATTGGTTATGCATACAACCTGATTCAATTAGGCAAACAAGACTTAATGCTTGCCGGTGGTGGTGAAGAAGACCATTGGTCACAAAGTCTTTTATTTGATGCAATGGGCGCACTTTGTTCAAAATATAACGACACTCCAGAGACTGCTTCACGCCCTTACTCTGCTGACCGTGACGGTTTCGTGATCGCTGGCGGCGGTGGCTTCGTTGTACTAGAGTCACTTGAACATGCTCAAGCACGTGGTGCAAACATTTTGGCTGAAGTTGTCGGCTATGCAGCAAATTCTGACGGCGCAGACATGGTTGCACCATCGGGCGAAGGTGCGACGCGTTGTATCCTTATGGCTTTAGAAGAAGCTAAACAACATGGTGTGGATACCATCGACTATGTTAATACACACGGTACATCTACTCCGGCAGGCGATGTCACTGAACTTAAAGCGATGGAGCGTGCTTTCGGTGAAGGGCAAGTTCCTCCGCTCAGCTCGACCAAATCGATGACCGGTCACAGTCTGGGTGCTGCAGGTGTACAAGAAGCGATTTACTCTATTTTAATGATGCAAAATGACTTTATAGCACCGAACATCAACGTGACTGAACTTGACGAAGGTGCAAAACCTTTTGATATCGTACTTGAAAAACGTGATGCAAAATTGAATACTGTGATGAGTAACAGTTTTGGTTTTGGCGGTGTAAACGCTTGCCTCGTTTTCAAAAAATGGGAAGCATAATATAAAGTTTGCTGCTTTGGCGCTTCGGTGCCAAAGCACATACCCACCGCCCTTTTAAGGGTTAATATATGGATGCTCCATCAGATGCTTTCCTCTGGGTAAAAGCATTGCATATCATCGCAGTTGTTTGCTGGTTCGCAGCGCTATTTTATCTCCCTCGCCTTTTTGTCTACCATGCTATGAGTGAAGATGCTACCAGTCATCAGCGCTTTCAAATCATGGAACGTAAGCTATACCGCGGCATTATGTGGCCCGCTATGATTGCTACACTGATCACGGCGCACTTCCTCGTCGATTGGGGTGATGCAACACGACACTACCATGAAGCGCTTTGGTTCTATTTAAAAGTTGGATTGGTTGGACTATTGGTGATTTATCATTTTGTTTGTGGTTATTACCGTAAAAAGCTTATCGAAAATGCACATTATAAGTCGCATAAATTCTGGCGTTATTTTAATGAAATGCCCACTTTGATTTTATTTGCGGTTGTCATTTTAGTTGTAGTGAAGCCAAGCTTCTAAACGACTGTAAAAAAGCCCCTACTCATTGGGGCTTTTTTATTTCTATATCAAAATGTTTATATACAAAAACTACAACTGCACACAGCTATCTAAAATATTCCAATTGTGTGCTCTAAATTGCTCACGCGGATACGGTACTTCAGCACACAACATCCCCTCTTTCTTAAAGAAACGTCGGCCGTAGCTATTTTGATTCAACTGCATTAAATCAGTCGCACCCTGATTCAACAAATTAAAAATCATAATTCGATCATTCAAAATGTGCCCTGCAAGCACAGAGCGCTCCCAAGGCACCCCCTCTATATTGGACAAAGTATTGCCCAAATAATTTTTGATATGCCAAGATGAATACTGTCCCTGTTTTTAACCACCCTGCATCCTAAACGAATCATAAGAAAGCTCAGATAGCTGTGCCGCCTCTTCATATTGCTTAAACAATTGATTTGCAGTTTGATTTAGCAAATACAACCAATACATCAAGGAGGTATTCCAGCCCGATGACTGCTGCACCTGATCCAACACCGCATATATGCCATAGGCTTCCAATTGTGCTGCTGAGCGCAAACTCAACTGACTGGCACTTAAAGGCTCCAAATAAACTACTTGTCCAGTCTTTAACTGCTCATTACGTATAATTCAAACATAACGTGCCAGCCAGCTTTGAATCAACATCCTTTCAACCAATGAGATCGGGCGCTCAAGCATCTGCTGCAATCTTTGATATTCAGCCATATATGCATCCAGCTTATCCTCTTTATTTAACGCAATATTGATCTGATAAAGGATCACCAACTGATTTAAATACTTAAAGTCTGGATATGCGGAATTGCTCGGCATACTTAAACTGCGGTATTGGTCTGCATGCTGCAACCATGTGTTAAAGCGCTGCAACGGCACCTTTTCTTGCTGTATCAACGCACCAAGCACCAGACGATGCTCAACAACAAATGCACTAACCGCCGTAGGATCATCGACCAGCAATTGCTGAAAGTCCGCAACTAAATTCGTCTGTTCTTCTGACCACTTTTCATGCGTTAGCTTCGCATTCAATGGCTGGCCCAATACATTCTGATGCTCTTGCCCCAACAAACTAAATGCCCAATCTTGATGATAACGATAGCGCCCAACATTCAATGCCGAAAACCGATCTCCAGCATTCAGCCCAAGCAAGTTAAAATACGGCTCTTGTGTGTAATTTGAATGATAAGAAATTTCAGACTGCTGCCACTTGAGCACCCGAGGATCAATACGCTCCTCCCACCGCAGCCAAAGACAAAAACACACAACAACTGCAAGCAACAGCAAGAAAATAAAGATGATTTTTTGTTTCATTGATTTCTTATTTTGAATTATTTCAGCCGCATTATATTCAACTCCACCATTCACGCATACAAAAAAAAGCCATCACAAGATGGCTTTTTGTTTTAAACGCAAATACTTATGCAGGAATACGCAGTACTTGCCCTGGGAAAATGTCATCGGCATTTTTTAACAAAGGACGGTTTGCTTCAAAAATTTTATTGTATTGATTTGCATCACCATAAAATTCTTTAGAGATTTTAGATAGGTTATCCCCCGACTTGACAGTATAGAACTTACTCTCAGGCTCAGGACTCGTCACTGTTAACTGATCATCCACTTGCGCCACATGATCAATATTCCCTACTGCCAAGATAATCTTTTCACGATCTGCTTGGCTTTGTACCTGACCTTTCACTGTCGCTAGATCTGAAGTCCCGTTATAACTCACAGACAAGCCTGTTACAGGTAAGCCCAGTGCTTTGATATGACCCAATAACTTATTGGCAATTTCTTGTGCAGATGGTTCAGAAGGTGTTGCTGGCGCTGCTTGAGGTTCCGCAGGTGCTGTATTTTTTTTACCAATACCTTTTACAAAATCAAAAAGACCCATATTTTTCTCCGTTGTTTTTACTGTTTTAAATCATTTAACTATTGTTCAAACTCTATTCTTATAGCTAAAAAATAACCGCTTTTGAGTTGTTGTTGGTGACAGAAACGTAAGCTAATGTAAAAACAAAATATTCGGCATAAAAAAAGCCACCGAATGGTGGCTTTTTAAATCAGCATCGCTGAAATCTAAAATCAACCTAGTTTCTTAGAAACATAGTCAATTGCAGATTGTACAGTAGTGATTTCGTTTGAATCTTCATCAGGAATAGTGATGTCGAAATCGTTTTCGAAAGACATAACTAATTCAACTAGGTCTAGAGAATCTGCACCTAAGTCATCCATGAAAGAAGCTTCGTTTTTGATCTCGTCTGCTTTAAGACCAAGTTGTTCAGCTACTGCTTGTTTTACGCGTTGTTCGATATCGCTCACAGGAATTCTCCTCATTGCTTGTGGCGTTTTTAATGCCGTTAGTTTAATTGAATCTAAATCGTTTTGAAAGTTTATACTTGAGCGCTTAGCTCATGTATAAACCACCATTTACATGTAATACAGTTCCGGTAATGTAACTTGCCTTTTCAGAAGCAAGAAAACTTACGGCATTTGCGATATCTTGCGGCTCACCTAAACGGTTTAAGGCCACTTGATCACTCATCTTTTTACGAATTTCTTCGCTTAACTGTTCTGTCATTTCTGTTGCAATAAAGCCCGGAGCCACTGCATTCACAGTGATTTGGCGGCTTCCCATCTCTTTTGCAAGGCTGCGACCAAAGGCCTCAATCCCTGCTTTTGCAGCAGAATAGTTTGCTTGTCCTGGGTTAGCAAAATGTGCAACCACAGAACTAATATTAATAATTCGGCCAAAACGTGCTTTGGTCATGCCCTTTAAAACACGTTTAGAAAGTCGATAAACGGCTTTCAAATGAATGTTGAGAATGTCATCCCAATCATCTTCTGACATACGAAGTAACAAATTATCTTTGGTAATACCCGCATTGTTCACCAAAACCAATACAGAACCAAAGTTTTGCTCAATGTCTGATACCAATGCATCAATTGCAGTTGCATCACGTACATCTAAAACTTTACCCGCACCATTTTCAGCAAAAGCAGCAGATAATTTTTCCGCACCTGCTTCTGAAGTTGCAGTACCTACAACAAAATAACCGTCTTGAATCAATTGCTGAGCAATTGCTGCTCCAATCCCACGGCTCGCACCTGTTACTAAAGCAACTTTGCGTTCTTGTGTCATGCAATTTTCCCTTCTGCCACTAAAATGGCATTCAGTGCATCTTCCATACGACCTTTCGTGTCGAGTGGGAATGCTTTTTCAATATTTGGCAAACGTTTTGCGAGATTCGCAAGGACATTACCCGGACCACATTCAGCAATGTACTGAATACCTTGGTCTTGCAAATACTGCATGGTCTTTGTCCACTGTACAGATTGGTATAACTGTGCAGTTAACGCCTGACGTAATTGCGCTACATCAGTCGCGATTTCAGCGCCTACATTTTGTATTACAGGTATAGTAGGCAGCTCAATGGCAGTTTGTTCCAATGCTGTCGCAAACTGTTCAGCAGCAGGTTTCATCAATGCACAATGCGATGGCACAGAAACCGGAAGTGCGATTGCCTTACCGCCATTTTCTTTAGCAGCAGCCATAACCGCTTCAACCATGGCTTTATCGCCCGCAATGACAACTTGACCTTGTGCATTGTAGTTTGCAGCATCTACTGAACCTGGGCCTTCTGCTTGAGCACAAAGTTCAATGACTTTGGCATCATCTAGACCCAAAATTGCCGCCATTGCACCTTGACCTTCAGGTACAGCACTTTGCATTAATTGACCACGTAGGTTCACCAGTTTAACGGCATCACCTAGGCTCATCGCACCTGCAGCAACCAAGGCGCTGTATTCACCCAATGAATGACCTGCAAGGTATTTCGGTGCAACACCACCTAACTCTAACCACACACGCCATAAAGCAATACTGGCAGTCAGTAGTACAGGTTGAGTAAATTCTGTTTGGTTTAACCCTTCACCACTTTGCGCAATCTGCCAAAGATCAAAGCCAACTGCTTCTGATGCTTCTGCAAATGTTGCTTGCACACTACTAAACTGTTCTGCAAGTTCAGCGAGCATGCCGACTTTCTGTGACCCTTGACCCGGGAACACGAATGCAGTTTTAGTAGCTTGAGCTGCTTGCTCGAGTTGTTTAGCAGACATAAAAAAATCCTTTATCAAGACTGGTGAATTTATGCTATTTGGACATTAATTCAACACAATCCCATGTAAGCTTGTTTCAGGGACGGAAATTTAACACTTAATTTTTGTCTTGGTAATTGCCAAATGCAACAAAAAATCGGTACAAAAAAAGGGAGCTTAACGCTCCCATTTTTTCTACTAAGCTTGACGCTTAATACATCACCAATTATTCAGCAGATGCTTTAGCGAATAATTGACGACCACGGTAGATACCATCTTTAGATACGTGGTGACGACGGTGAGTCTCGCCAGTAGCTTGGTCTACAGTTAATGCATTCTCGGTTAAAGCGTCATGTGAACGGCGCATGTCACGGCGAGAGCGACTTTTACGGTTTTGCTGAACGGCCATGATGGCTCCTTACAAAGATCGAAAAAATGGATCAGAACAAATTCGATTGTCTTATACTCAAGAGTATAACACAAAAATTAGTTAAGTTTACCCTTCAAACCTGCCAAAACATCAAACGGGTTGTCCCGTTTTTCTTCAACAAGCTCTTCAGCGGCAGGTTGATGCTTATGTTCACAAGCGTCGTGCTTAGGTGACAAAGGCATCAACAATAACAATTCATCCTCTATCAGTGAGAGTAAATCAGCAGTCGCAGGCGCATCATATGAACCTTTGGTTGTTGCTTCACTTTCACCTAAAACGATGAAATCAGCATCCTCATCCAAGCGCTCTATCAGTGACTCGTCATCTACAAGAGCTAGATGAAAACTTGAAACAAGTGGGATCTCAACAGTATCCAGACAACGCTGGCATTCCATTGGAACATTTGTTTCAACATGACCATCTAGCCATACAATGCGATGATAAGCATCCATTGATAGCTTACAGTCTATGTTAATCAATTGATCATCAATTGATCCAACAGCTTCACGAGCAATACGAACAAAGCGAGATAATGGCAGTGTTCCTGACCATTTAAAGCCCTGTTCAGCCCATTTAAACGGCTCAATCTGTGCCGGAAAGGTATTTGCTGACATAATTAAGGCGGCAATTCTACAAATTCATCAGTACTCTGTCAAAGATTAAGATACAATTTTGTACTTATTTAGACAGACCATTTGGGTAACTTAAGTTATGCATCTGTTGCAGCCGCAAACAGAAGTGAATGTTTCATCACTTATGAGCACAATTTCAACGCTTGATTCTGACATTTCAACTGACCAAGTGCAACTCTCGGCTTGGGAGAAACTTTCCACAGAAACAGAACACGTCGATTGGCTCATCTTACACTTTAATCATTGGTTTTCCCACCTGAATGTGAGCTTAGTGAAAGGTGACTTTGAGCCCGAGTACTTTCCTGCCGATTCAAACGGCCCTGCCCGTATTCAATTTGCCCATGGTTATTTCAATAGCGCCCTGCATGAAATTAGCCATTGGACTATTGCTGGCGATCAACGTCGTTTACTTCCCGATTTAGGCTATTGGTATGCACCTGATGGTCGTAGTAAAGAGCAACAAGCCCTCTTTGAACAGGTAGAAATTAAGCCCCAAGCGATCGAATGGTTATTTGCCAAAGCATTTGGGCGTAAGTTTCGTGTCTCACTTGATAACCTCACTGGTGAAGGTGGTGATGGCAGCAGCTTTAAAGATAATGTCTATGCACAATTACAGGCTTATTTTAAAGGTGAAGCCAAACTTCCACGCGATGCTTGGCGCTTTATCCAATGCATTTGCCACTGTACACGTGCTGGCAAAATGTTACAGGCGAATGAATTTCAACGTGAAATGCTTGATTAAATTATACAATTTGACTGCATTTCACATTGCACAAAGCAAGTAGACCGCGACATAATGTCTAGAGCTTTTAATAATAAGAGGAAAACGACATGTTGCATTTAAGAATACATCCGGAAAATCCTCAGCCCCGTTTAATTACGCAAGCCGTTGAACGGATTCGTGCCGGCGATGTGGTGGTTTATCCTACAGATGCCGCCTATGCCATCGGCTGCCAAATTGGGAACAAAAATGCCATGGAACGCATTGCCCAAATTCGTCAGCTCGATGCTAAACATCAATATGCGATTATTTGTGCAGATTTATCTGACATTGCCACGTATGCCAAAGTCGACAATGCCATGTATCGTTTATTGAAAAATAACACCCCTGCTGTCACTACCTTTATTTTGCCTGCCACCAGTGAAGTTCCTCGCCGTTTAATGCATCCTAAAAAGAAAACCATTGGACTGCGTATTCCGAGCAACCCGATTTGCCAATTATTACTCAAAGAATTGGGTGAGCCTTTATTAACATCGACCTTAATTTTACCGGGCCAAAAAGAACCGATTGATGATCCTTACGAAATTGAACTGCAAATCGGCAAACGAATAGATGTATTAATTGATGGCGGCTTAGGTACTTTAAATACCACTAGCGTTGTAAACCTTGCAGGTGAATACCCTGAAGTGATTCGCCGTGGTGTCGGTGATGTCAGTGCATTTGAATAGCATGTACTATTAAATACATGCTGTCGATTAGAAGCACAGCATGTAAAATACATCGGCTCAAAACGCGGTTAAAGCACCTTTCGATAAAGGAATCGACCTGATGACTTTATTTCAGATTTTACTCAAGCTCCAAAATGCGACAGACCTCAGTGTCTCCGAGCAAAACAGCCTTAATCATTTTGCTATATATGCCACTGAGCCTTGGACTTTAGAATCCACGGCTCAACTAAGGGCAATAGATAAAAATTTAATTTCACCAATAGCGACAACACAGCCGCAAATTTTTCATTATTTTCTGCATGCATCAACGGTCAAATCGCTGTTTAAACGTAGAGCTAATCAAAATCTCTGCTCGCAAGCGCAGTGCCAACTCATCATCGAATTTGCACTTGAACATAGGGTCTTACCAACAGGCTCAAAACCTTGATAGTGTGCTTTTCCTCAAGCGTAATAAAGCTGCATAAATTCCTTTAAATGAATTTTCTGCTGCCCCTGCTCATCAAAGTTGTTTGTATCGAGCCATGCTGCATATGCTTGAGACAACATTGGCCAATCCTGATCCAACATCGCAAACCAAGCAGTATCACGATTACGACCTTTCACTATCACATGTTGACGAAACAACCCTTCAAATTGAAAGCCAAAACGCAAAGCAGCGTTTTTCGAAGGCGTGTTCAAGTCATCACACTTCCACTCCACCCGTCGATATCTCGCTGCAAAGCACGCTTTTAACAATAGATAAATGGCTTCTGTTGCGGCTGTTGATTGCTTCATTAAACTTGAAAAATAGACATTGCCAATTTCGATGACAGCATGTGCAGGGCGTACATTGAGCAAAGCAACCCATCCTACAATGGCATCACCAACCTCAATGACATAATGCATCGAACCGGCAAAATGAAAGGATTGCTGAAAATAATCAAGCAATTGCTGCATGCTTTGAATTTGAGAATAAGGCAAATACGTCCAACAGCGTTCATCAGGTTCTTGTTGTACTGTCTGCCATAGCCGCTGTAAAAGACTATCATCAAGCTGATCGGGCAACATCGGAATAAGTCGAACAGATTGCCCCACTTCGGTTTTACATCTGAACTGGCAAGGTTCAAACTGCGCCAACGTCATCCCTACGGCCTGATCCCATTGATTATATTGTTGTGGCATAGTAAATATTCTTTTAGTCAATTCATTCAAATCATTTCATGCTGGACGCCCATCATCCAGATATCACAGCTTAAATGAGTTCATGGATTGATGAGTGTATTTTTTATAATTAACACAAGATGTGATCGATATCACAGCTTTAAAATTTTACATGTGTATAAATAAAGCCTATTCCCTATAAATTTTAAGTTTTTTACCCAATTCAACCGTTCAGTAATTTCTTTAAACGCATTTTTCCATTACACTATTCCCTATAACTTTTGTGCTTTTACTTTCGATGTGAGATCGAAGCGAAAGCTGTCTGCATGCCTTTGAAAATTCGCGTGGCCTATAATTGCAATGAACCAAACTGTCCATAATTCTATGGAAGATGCTCCACACATTCGCGTTTTGGATGAGTGGCAAGAAGCTATTCCAGAAGATTTGTACATTCCACCCGCTGCATTTGAAATTCTATTAGAGCATTTCGAAGGACCACTCGACTTTCTGATTTACCTGATTCAAAAAAATGGCTTCGACTTATTACAAGTCGATATTGCCCCGATTGCATCCCAATATTTGTCTTATATGGATGCAATGAAATCCCTAGATATTGAATTAACCGCAGACTATATGGTGATGGCAGCCCTATTGGCCGATTTAAAATCGCGTCTATTATTGCCAAAACCTAAATCGACCGCGGCACATGAACAAGATCCTAAACAAGAATTGATTGACCGTTTAGAAACGTATTTGCGCATCAAACAAGCTGCGGAAAGATTAGGTCAAATGTCAGTGTTGGATCGAGATACATTCGATACCAATGTCAGTTTAGGAACAATAGTCGAAACCAATTATGGCTATGACATTCAATTACTTCGTGATGCCATACTCTGTGTTTTTAATCGACCAGAACCGGTTACCCACCAAATTTTACAAGAGCCTGTTTTACTCGAAGAACGTATTGCTTATATTGAAACTAAGCTTGAGTCAGGTGAAGTATTAGATTTTGCGGACTTACTCAAGCCAAGCCAAGGCCGCATGGGTGTTGTCGTGACATTTATGGCCGTGTTGGAACTGACACGCCAACAAAAAGTTCAAATTGTCGCATCAGGTGTAGAAGCACCGCTTGCAATTCAGGGAGCACGTGCATGAACACTGAACTTAAACAAATGACTGCAGTGTCTTCAGAAGATAATCTGCATGAAATTTTGATGCAGCTTGAAGCTATTATTTTTGCCAGTGAAGCGGCGGTGAGTATTGCCCGTTTAAAAGAGGCTTTCCAAGACCGTTTCAGTAAAACCGAATTACGCCAATATTTGCAGCAGCTTTCCATGCTGCAACACGGCAGATCAATTGAACTTGTTGAAACCGCTCAAGGTTTCCGTTTTCAAGTACGTGCAAAATATCGTAATATTATTGCACAGACCTGGCCTGAACGACCAACTCGTTTATCGCCATCCTTGCTCGAAACTCTTTCTGTCATTGCTTACCATCAACCGGTAACCCGCGCAGATATTGAGCAAATCCGTGGGGTGACCAACAATAGTCAAATTTTACGTACGTTATTTGACTGGAACTGGATTAAAGAATCTGGTTTTCGTGAACTCCCAGGACGACCCGCGTTGTTAGTTACAACGCCTCAATTTTTAAATGCTTTTGGTCTAACCTCATTGGGCCAATTGCCTCCCCTGCAGGATGCCAAGGAAGCTTTTATGGCCCTCGATGCGAATGCACCGAAGTCATAAATAGGTGAACTGTTGATGATAATTTCTAAGGTTATGCTGTCATGAGTGAAAAATTGCAAAAGGTGCTCGCACGCGTTGGTTTGGGTTCTCGCCGTTATATGGAAGAAGTCATTGCCGCTGGTCGTGTGAGCGTAAATGGGCAAGTTGCCCAAGTGGGTGAACGTATTGAACCGGGTGATGAGCTTCGCATCGATGGTCGTAAAGTTCAGTTCCAAATTGAAGACGAAATTCGTCGCCGTGTGTTGATTTACTATAAACCAGAAGGCGAAATTTGTTCACGAAATGACCCTGAAAACCGTCCAACGGTATTTGAGCAATTACCTCAAATTACAGGTGATCGTTGGGTAATGGTAGGTCGTCTAGATATCAACTCTACAGGTCTATTGCTGTTCACGAATGACGGTGAACTGGCGAACCGTTTAATGCACCCTTCTAGCGAAATCGAACGTGAATATGCCGTTCGTGTCATGGGTGAAGTCACTCCTCAGTTAAAAAACAACATGTTACAAGGCGTTGTTTTAGATGATGGCCCTGCAAAATTTGAGTCATTCTCTGAAATTGGTGGTGACGGTATTAACCGTTGGTATCAAGTGGTTGTAAAAGAAGGTCGTAACCGCGAAGTTCGTCGTATTTTCGAATCTCAAGGCTTAAAAGTGAGCCGTCTTTTACGTACACGTTATGGTTCAGTAATTCTGCCACGCGAACTACGTACTGGTCGTTGGATCGAGCTAGATAAACAAGATATTGACAACTTAACCAAGTCGGTTGAACTTAAACCACGTCAAGGTACTGGCCTGTTTGGTATGGCGAAACGTCGTACTGAACGTATGCAAGACAAACCAATGGCAGCACGTCGTGGTGGTTACTTACGCCAACAACGTCGTGACAGTGACGAAAACCAGCCACTACAAAGCAATGGTTATCAAGACAATCGTGGCGAACGTCGTACTGGTCGTACTGAAGGTGGATTCCACGGCAATGGATTTAATCGTTCAGAGCGTCGCAACGACGGTTTCAACAATAACCGTAATGATCGCAACAGTGAAAACTTTGGTAACCGTGAACGTCGTAACGACAATTTTGGCAATCGTGAGCGTCGTAATGACTCTGTGCCAAGTCGTGCATTTAGCGGAAACAACAAAGGCTTTAAGAAATTTTAATTTCTTAAGCACAAAAAAACCGCTCATTTGAGCGGTTTTTTTATACCAACACTAAACAAACTGTTCAGTGGTTTGTGGAATCGCACTCAGCAAACGCTTGGTATATTCATGCTGTGGTGATCGATACAGCTCATCCGAGTTTGCAATTTCAACGATATCACCATGGTTCATCACCATGATTTGGTCAGAAATATATTTCACCACAGATAAATCATGTGAAATAAAGATATAGCTCAAACCAAATTCATCTTGTAAATCTTGCAATAAATTCAGAACTTGGGCTTGAACCGAGACATCTAGGGCAGAGACAGACTCATCACAGATCAAAATTTCTGGCTTTAAGGTCAAGCATCGTGCAATGGCAATACGTTGACGCTGACCACCAGAAAACTCATGTGGATAGCGATAAAATGCTTGGGCAGGCAAACTGACACGTTCAAGCAAATCAAATGCCATTTGCTCCCGTTCAGCATCATCCTTCCCTATCTGATGCACTTGCATCGGCTCCATCAAAATTTGACCCACAGTAAATCGTGGATTGAGCGAAGCATATGGGTTTTGGAAAATGATCTGTATTTTGCGCTGATATTGAGTAAATTCTTTGTCACTCATCGCCAAAATATCATGACCTTCAAACAGCGCCTGACCACCTGTCGCTTCCTGTAGACGCATCAGTAAAAGGCCAATTGTGGTTTTACCTGAGCCAGACTCTCCAACCAACCCGAGCGTTTTACCTTTCGCCAGTTGAAACGAGACACCTTTGACCGCCTGATACTCATCCTTACCAAATAAACCCTTGCGGCTATAGAACGATTTTTTCAGGTCTTTGACATCTAAAATAATCTGTTCATTACCCGTAAGACCACGCGTTCGTTGTCTACGGGTTTCCTCAGATAAATGCACATCCTCAATCAGCTCATCACCATTTTGACGCATAAAATCACTGATCATCGGTAATTTATAAGGACGCTCTGACATCTGTGGACGACACTTAAGCAAAGCTCGAGTGTAGATATCTTTAGGATGATCCAGCACTTCATTGACCAAGCCTTGTTCACGGATTTCTCCATGACGCATAACAATCACCTGATCGGCAATTTCGCTTACCAATGCTAAATCATGCGTAATGAATAGCATCGACATCTCACGTTTCTTTTGCAAGGCTTCAAGTAAATCTAAAATTTGCTTTTGAATCGTCACATCAAGTGCCGTGGTCGGCTCATCGGCAATCAATAACTTCGGCTCACATGCAATCGCCATAGCAATCATGACACGTTGCTGTTGACCACCTGACATTTGGCTAGGATAGGCATCAATTTTCGTTTCAGGAGAAGGAATACCCACTTCCTTCAATAATTCCAAAGTCCGTGCTCTTGCCTGCTTACGTCCCATACCTAGATGAAGTCGTAATACTTCGGCAATTTGATCACCCACCGTAAAGACTGGATTGAGTGACGACATCGGTTCCTGAAAAATCATCGCAATATCTTTACCACAGATATTACGCATTTCTCTTGGAGACAGACTCAGTAAATCCTGCCCTTCAAAAACTATTTTACTACTTGCATCTATACGGCTTTGATCACGTGGCAACAGCCCCATAGTTGCCAACGAGGTCACCGACTTGCCACTGCCAGATTCTCCCACAAGTGCCACAGTTGTATTGGCAGGAATGTCAAAAGATATTCCTTTGACCGTTTCGATATAGCTTTTATCTTCGGCTTTAAAGCTCACTTTCAGGTTTTGAACACTGAGGAGCGTTGGTTTAACAGTTTGATTTTGTTCCGTCATCCTTTACTCCTCCTTATTTCAATTTTGGATCTAATGCATCACGCAATGCATCAGTAAACATCGAAAATGCTGTAACCAAAACCGCCATCGCTACAGATGCTGCGATAAGCTGCCACCATTTACCTAAAATCAATTCACTTTGTGCTTCATTAAGCATACTGCCCCATGACACAACCCCAACAGGAACACCAAATCCCAAGAAGCTCAAAATCACTTCCGACTTAATAAAGGCCACCACTAAAATCGAGATTTGCACCAATGCAATATGACTGACGTTCGGAAAGATATGCACAAAGATGCGTCGGAAATGACTCACCCCTATCGCTTTGGCAGCGAGCACATATTCACGCGAAGTATGTTTCATATACTCTGCACGAATCAGACGATACACCCCCGTCCACCCAGTAAGTCCTAGAATGAGGACAATCGATAAGATCCCCTTTTGCTGTAGTACAGCTGCAATCGCAAGAACCAAGAGCAAATACGGAATCGAGGTAAAAATGTTATAGAACCAGTTTAAAATATCATCGACCCAACCACCGAAATAGCCAGAAATTGCCCCTAAAATTGTCCCAATCACGACAGCAAGTAATGCAGCTACCACGCCAACAATAATAGATGTTTCAGCACCTTTAATGGTTTTTTGCAGGACATCCTGCCCCCATTTATCCGCACCAAACGGTAAAGTTTGTTTTAGCTCGCTTTGTTGATCTAACAAATGGCCACCCAATTGCTGATCAATCGCTTTCATATCTTCTGCTAATGGATCTACAACGCCATAGTAGTCAATTGCATTGGTACCACCTTGCTCAGTCGCAATCTCTGCATTCAGTTCAGCAATTACATCTTTTAAAGGATCAACAGGATTTTCAGGCAATGCCATATCTTCTGCTGATGCTTTGGTTTTGGCTGTTTCATTAAGTTCCGCCCCAATAAAACTTGGAGGTGCATAACTCACAGCCACTTCTTTATTCCAATTGGATGCAACCAAGCCTGTCATCGACAATAGCAACACCACGAAATAACACAGTACAACGAACAACGACACCATCGCTAATTTATCGGCTTTTAGGCGTCGCATCGCCAACTTCCACAAGCCAGTCGATGCAGGTGTTGATGCCGTTGCTTTGGTCTTATTGAATATTCCTAGCATAGGCCACCTACTTCAACTGAACGCGAGGATCGACAAGTTTATAAATCAAATCCGCGATTAAGTTAAAAATCATTGTAGCCGCTGCAACGTAGACCGTAATCGCCTTAATGACAGGGAAGTCACTGCGTTCAACAGCAATAATGACTTCACGACCAATACCCGGAATACCAAAGAATCGTTCAATCAGGAAAGCGCCTATCAGCAGTGCCGGTAGACTCGACATGACATCGGTAATAATTGGAATTGAGGCGTTACGCAGTACATGTACACCTAAAATACGGCTTTCACCCACCCCTTTCGCACGCGCAGTTCGAACATAGTCTTGATTGACTTCATCCAATACAAAACTACGGTACAAGCGCAAAGTTGGTGCAATACTCACCACCAACATAATTAAGATAGGCAGTAAACCGTATTTAAATAAGTTTTCGCTAAAGTGATCACTCCAGCCTTGAACCGGAAACCAGCTTAACTGATATGCAAAAACGTATTGGAAAACAATAATGTAAACCAAAATACTAATCGACATACCAATCGTACATAGCATCATAATCATACGATCGGTTAATGTGCCACGAACTGAAGCCACAGCAAGTGCCAAACCAATTGAAATGATCGTTTGCAAAATGGTTAAAGGAATTAAAATCGTCAGTGACGGTCCTAGACGGGTCAAAATAATATCTGACACCGACTCACCTGTACTCCAACTCATTCCATAATCAAAAGTTAAAATCTGCTTAATGAAAATCCACAATTGGACATAGTAGGGTTGATCAACCCCCAACTGTTGTCGGATGTTTTCAATTTGCTCTGGGTTCGACATTTTGCCTGCTAGAATATAAGCAGGGTCCCCACCTACCCAGTTAAATAAGAAGAATATGAGCAGAACAACCCCCAACATCGTTGGGATCATCTGCCATATACGCCGTATGATATATGCCAGCATAAAGTTGTCCTTACTTCACTCGTTGTCCAGTAATTTCATCAAAGAAAGCTTTGTTATCAGGTTTACGACCTAAGAAATCATGCACCAATTTTTCTGCTTCATATTGACCACCTTGCGACAAGATTGTTTTACGGTAGCGTTGTCCCACTTCTGGGTTATTTAGGTTATCTCCGAAAGCAGACAACATATCGAGTGCCATCACTTCAGACCACATATAGCCATAATAGCCAACTTGGTAACCGCCCATGATATGGTTGAATTGTCCTGGGAATTCAGTGCTTGGGACATAGCCTAAAGCTGTCTCGCCTTCCATTTTCTTCCAGACATCTAAGGGTTTAACACTCAAAGCATCTGATGAGTGAAGTGCCATATCATATTTTGCATACAAGGCTTGACGTGCATAATGCAAACCACGTCCATAGCTATGAACCGCTTTTAATTTATTAATCAGTGCGTCATCTACAGGTGGACACGCTGGATTACAGTAATTTGCGAGTGTAGATAAAGTTTCTTTACGACGCGCCCATTCTTCATACATTTGTGAAGGTGCTTCTACAAAGTCGCGCTCTACTGAAGTCCCCGATTGGGATGCATAGCGTGTATTGGACAAAATACCGTGCAAAGCATGACCAAACTCATGAACAAAGGTTTCAAGTTCATCACTATTTAAACCTTTACGGTTAAAGTTGGTCACCAAAGCAGAAATCGGTTTACGCTTAGTCAAGGTACTGCCACCTTTTACGCCCCAAACAGCCGCATGACCATACTTCCCTTCACGTGGGTATTTATCGATATATAAACCACCAAGCAACTCACCGGTCTTTTTATCTTTTACATCGTAATATTCAACTTCTGACTGCCAAACATCGACTTTCGCAGGCTTAAATTCAATGCCATAAAGGTCAGATGAAATGGCAAAAATCCATTCTTGAGATGCTTGGGTTGGGAAATAGTCACGCAATTTTTCTTGATCGATTTGATACTTTTCTTTGCGAAGTTTTTCACTCCAGTAACTCTCACTCCAGCGATTGATTTCAGCTTTTTCGAGTGGAATTTTCAGGCTTTTCGCTTTGAACTCACGTAAAGTCTCAACTTCTTTTTTCTCTAAAGGTGCCACCGTTTGATGAACATCGGCTAAGAACTTATTCACTGTTTCAGGGTCTTTTGCCATACGGTGTTGCAACACCCATTCGGCATAGCTTTTTTTGCCAAAGAGCTGCGCAATTTCATAACGTAAATCCATTGCTTGCTTTAACAATACTAAGTTTTTCTCAGTACCACGACGCGTGAATGCAGTTTGGTAACGCTTACGCGCATCATCGCTTTCTGCTAGTTCCATAAATGGACGGTATTCTGGGTATTCAAAACCGAGCAAATAATTGCCCTTTTCATTTTTCTTTAAGCCCGAAATATAGCTGTCTGGCAAGCCTTTCAACTCCGCCGGTGTAAACTCCAGTTTTTCTTTATTATCTCGTACATTACGCGCATATTCTTGTTCAATTTTTGCTAATTCATCAAAGATAGCTTTCAAACGAGCACGTTTTTCAGGTGTAAATTGTACCCCTGTATTTTCAAAACCATCCAAGATGTCTTGACGCATTTTTTTATCAATTTCGTCATTGGTTTTGAGTTTTTTAATTTGCTTGTAAAGTTTTGGATTTTGATAAACCGAAGTTTGAAACTCCATAATTTTAATTTCACAATCTTCCGCCGCCTTACGTAAAGCCTCATCAGGATCGACGTTACTATACAGTCCGATTGGTCCATAAAAATCTTCAAATTTGGCAAAAATTTGATCCCACTCCGCCAAAACAGGTGCTGCTTTTGCATTATTTTTTATCTTTTTTTGCTCAAATGCCGCTAAATCTGTTTTCACTTGCTGAATTTTGGCATCACACAGCGCAGGTATTTCTTTGGCTTGGAACTTTGGCAAAGTACTCCGTATTGAATCTTCGGCTTGAACGAATTGGCTAGCGCCGATCATCAACATACTGAGGGTGGTGAGTTTCAAAGCTTTATTTTTCATAATTTCTCCAGTTTTGTTCCATTTTATTTTTTCGGGTCAATATCGATGTACATCCATTCTGTTGCCAAAATTGGATGCTTTTTATAACCAATCACGCGTGGTTGCGACAACACACTACGGTAACGTGCATAATTAATTTGGACAGGCATGTACACTTCTAATATGCGTGACATTTTCCGATAGATTGCATCACGCTCCGGTCCCGGTTTCATACGCTGCGTCTGTTCATATAAACGGTCGTATTCAGGAATTTTTGAACAGCCGTTGTTGGTGACATTGATATTTTTGCCATAGAACAATTGCATAAAATTGTCTGCATCTGGATAGTCTGCGATCCATGCAGATGCTTTAAACATGGTTTTACACTGTTTTTCGGCTTTTAAAGCTTCTGCAAATGGCATCGACTTTGTTGTCATTTTAATTTTGATGCTATCTAAAGTTTTCTTCCAAAATTCACCCAACTGCTGACTACGGCTACTATTGCCCGATATCGTCATTTCAATCGTTAGCGGTTTACCATTCGGTTGAGTACGCCAGCCATCTGCGCCGACTTTATAGTTATAACGATCGAGCAATAAATTTGCCGCTTTAACTGAGTATGGAATACTCGACTTATAATTCGGGTCATAGCCGACAACGCCAAGTGGAATTGGGCTTTGTAATTTTTGTGCATCACCATTCATCAAAATTTTGATTTGATTATCTGCTGAATAAGCCATCGCCATTGCACGACGTAATGCAATTTTTTCTTTACTAAAACCTCCAACCACAGGGTTTTGCATATTCCAATAGTGATAGTCGATAGAGGGGTCAGAAATCCGCGACATTTGGATGCCTTTTTTAGCCAACTCAGGCTTTAGCTCTCCATCTTTTAAGGCTTGTACCGACAAATCTCCATCTAGTACCAACAAATCCGCTTCATTTTTTGCAAAGGTCAACCAACGTGATTGTGATTCTTCCATCACCTGAATATCAATCACGCCAATTTGCGGCATTTTTTTGCCTTGCATGGCTTTTACAATCTTTTCATCTTTGGCATCTGATGCTTTAAAGTCCCAGACAAAGCCACGATAGTTTGGATTGGCCTTTAAAATAATTCGTGAACCAGGTGTCCAGCGTGTCAAAATATATGGCCCTGTGCCCACAGGTTTACCCATCACAAAACCCGCTTTGTCTCGATATTTTTCGACCACTTCACGTGCCATGGCCGAGGCAGGTTGATGAGCCAATAACATTGGAAAGTTTTGATCTGGAGAATTTAAACGAATGACAAGGGTATACCGATCAGGGGTTTGTATGCCTTCAATGGGCGCATCATAATCAAACTTACCTGTTTTTTTTGCCTTTTCTAAAACCTTCTCCATCCCTAAAATACGACCATCAAGTAGCCAACTGTTTGGTGAACGAAGTTGTGGATCGACTAAACGTCTAAAGGTATATGCATAATCAGCCGAGGTTAACTCTCTTTTCTTGCCCTTAAATACAGGATCATCAGCAAAATAAATGCCTTTTTGCAGGCGAATGGTATAAGTCAAACCATCAGCACTGATTTCTGGCATCGCAGCCGCCGTTTTAGGAACCAACTTTGCTGGTGATGCTAAATAGTCATAAGTATATAAGGTTTCAAAGATTGAGGTATTCACATGTGCAGAATACAGATCATGTACGCCAACTGGGTCAAAACCTGTTTCTGCGACAGGGAAAATATGACGTAAAACTTTATTTGGATCTGCTGGATTCTTTGCCAATGCTAATGTCGGCATCGCACTGAACAACACTCCCCCCATCAAACACGCTGTAGCAAATTTGGTGAGCGTAAAATTCGAATTTCGCTTCATTGTAATCCTGACTCAATTATTTTTTACTAGGCTGAATATCGAGATATTGCCAACTGGTGTTCATCATTGGATGTGTTTTATACCCCTGAATTTCAGGGTGAATTAACCAATTACGAATCCGTGTAGAATGGATAATCCAAGGGTTATCCGCTTCAATTTGACGGTTCATTTTTTCATAAAAAGGTTCACGATCTTTAGGTTTCAACACAATTGCTTGCTTATATAATGCGTCATAAGCTTTAGATTGATAACAACTTAAATTCCCTTGTCCTGAATTTGGCCCATATAGTAATTGAGCAAAGTTCTCCCCTTCAGGATAATCTGCAATCCACGCTCCAGACCACATCATATATTTACATTGCATTGCTTCTTTTAAATTGTCAGCAAAGTTACTGACCTTAAACTGTACCCGTATCCCAATGGCATCGAGATTTTTTTTCCATAACTCAGATTGAATCACTGATTTAGAGCTATTTTCAGTATTTATTTTTAAGGTCAACGCTTTACCATCGGGCAAGGTTCGATAACCATCAACACCTTTCTTATACCCAAATCGATCCAGTAATTTATTAGCCAGCAATGGGTTATATCCCAAACTACTGCGATATTTTGGATTAAAGCCACTCACGCCTTCTGGTAAAAACATTTCAGCCTTTACGGCCTGCCCTTGATATAACTGTTTAATCGATTCAGCTTGATTGTATGACATGCTGATGGCACGGCGTAAAGCGATCTTTTCAAGGCTTTCACCACCGACAAGCGGGTCTTGCATATTGAACATGCTATAGGTGATTTCAGCATCTTTATTTGGATAATGCTTAATGCCGAGCTTTTGCATATCAGGCTTAAGTTTATTTTGCGAATCTAAAGCTTGCGGTACTGCATTTGAGGTCAATTTATCAAAATTCAGCTGCCCTGTTTTAAATGCTAACCACCGTGATTGTTCTTCTTCAATAATACTGACGGAAACCTTGCCGATTTGTGGCATTTTTTTCCCGTTCATTTCTTTGACTAACTGATTGTCCCAAGCTGTGCCTGTCGATTTAAAATTCCAGACAAAACCACGATAATTCGGGTTTGCAACCAATTCGATCTTGCTACGTGGCACATATTTACTGAGCTGATACGGTCCTGTTCCCACAGGATGCTGTGCAATTTTATTGCCATAAAATTCAACAACTTCTTTTGAAATTGCACCAAACGTAACATAGGCCAAAATATATTGAAAATTATAGTCAGGGCGCGTCAAAGTAATTTGCAAAGTATAAGGATCTATCGCTTTTAGGCCGGCAATAGCCGCATTGTAATTAAATTTTCCTGACTTCTTTGCATCCGCAACGACCGCATCCCCCCCTAAGATTTTGCCATCAATAAATGAATAGGTCGGAGAACGGTTAGCTGGATCTAAAATTCGTTGAATCGCGTAAATGTAATCTTGCGCAACTAGCTCGCGTTTTTTTCCCTTAAAGGCTGGATCATCTGAAAAATGGATGCCTCGTTTGATTTTGAAGGTATAGACTTTTCCTTCTTGTTCAATCTTTGGCATCGTTTCAATAGTATTTGGAACAAGAACAACAGGACGTGCTAGATAGTCATATTTCAATAAGGGTTCAAAAATGGCTTCCGCAATATTGCCACTATAATAATTATAGGTTTTGACCATATCAAAACCATCATCCGGTGCTTCAAATGCAATATTTAAAACTTTATTCGATTGTGCAGAAGCTTGAACCTCGGCCATCATCCCTGTTGAAATTAATAATGCAAGGAGCGCTATTTTAAATTTTCTAGTTTCCAAACCTTTTCCTTTCTGATGATTTTTTAATAATACAAAGCCGCAAGCAGACTTTAAATAAAGCCACCTTTACTAAAATAAAATGAACCAGTTTAAATTAAGTTTTAAACGTAGAACTTAATACAGTAGTTAATATAAAGCGAAATTCATGCCACCACTCCTTGGTTGAAAGTTATCTGAATTAAATATCCTTTTAAATTCATTTTTTAAGATAAATTTATACTAATAGCGACTTTCCGAGTAAAGCTCGTTTTTATCAAAAATTCAACTCTTGTTGTTGAACGCATCCAAGCATATTTTGCACAAATATAATACATTCCTGATTCATAATGGATCACCTTCAGATGAAATGACAAGTCATCAGCATATAAACCTATGAATTATATGTTTTTATTTTTTATTTATTTCACTGATTAATCTTATAAATCAAACACATAAATATGAATTAATTCACACTTTTTAAGGTTTAATTTGCACCTAATCATGTTTTTAAAAAAAATTTTGATCAAAAGTTAAATTCCTGATAAAAACTAATTAAAAGGATAACTTTAAAAAAATATACTTACCGTTCATCTTAAAGTTCTCCACTTTAAAACCAATAATGTAGATATTTATCAGTATTTTATATTTGAAAAGAAAATATAAATATATATTTGGCACTTGAATTGCTTAAAAAGAATCAAGCAATATCGCTAACTACAACAAAAAGGAATACTTTTACTATGAAAGAGAAAAAAAATGCTAAATCTGTGGGGGGTACACCATTTAGCAAAACAATACTTAAATTAAGTACTCTTAGTTTAAGTATGCTGTGTTTATCTTTAGCGAATGCAGCAGATAATACGGACGAAGAAGAGAAAGCTCAGCCAAAAGTAGCTAAAGTGACCGTAACAGGCTCTTCAATTAAAGGGGTAGCAGCACAGAGTGCATCACCAATTACGGTGATTAAAGCTGAAGAATTAATTAAACAGGGTGTTACCACTGTTGAAGAAGCGATGAATAAAGTCAGTGCTAACCAGGCTGGCTTTGTAACTTCCCAGAATATTGGTAAAAGTAATACCTCTGGTTCTTCAGCAAATTTACGTGGTATTGGTACCGATAAAACACTTGTCCTTTTAAATGGTCGCCGTCTGGCAAATAGTCCATTCAGTACTTCAGAAGTCAATTTGAATATCATTCCATTGGCAATGGTAGACCGCGTCGAAGTCCTACGTGATGGTGCATCTGCCGTTTATGGTGCAGATGCAATCGCAGGTGTAATCAACTTTATCACTAAAAAACAATATACAGGCGCTGGTATTAGCGGAGGTATATTTGCACCTGAAGAAGCTGGAGGCGATAAAAAGGACGTCTCTATTTTTGGTGGTTATGGCGATTTAGATGAACAAGGTTTTAATGTCTATGGTGTTATCGATTATCGTAAAACCGACCCAATCTGGGCTAAAGATCGTAAAGTCAGTAAACGTGGCGGTTTAATTCCTGAACTCGGTATGGCAATTGGATCGACAGCTGGATTCCCTGCAAATATCGGTGATTCAGGCGTTGGTATTGTTAACCCGTATATCAACGATAACTGTAATAATGCACCAAATACATTTGTCTCTGGTAAACGCTGTTTACTTAATACCCAAGCATTGATTGGTATTATTCCGGAAGAAGAAACACTATCTGCTCTTGGTAAAGCTACAATTAAAATCAATGACAATATCAATGCTGTTGCTGAATACATCTATACAAAAAGCGAAGTCACCACTTCTATTGCTCCAGATGTTTGGGGTGGTAGCCTAACTATTCCGAATACAAGTAAATACTACCCTGGAAATGGCATAACTCCAGGTATAACTGGTTTAAAAGATGATGAAGCTGCCCTTTATCTTCGTTCTCAAGCTGGTAATCGTGTATCACACACCATTAATGAATCGAATCGTGTCTTTGCTGGAATTGAAGGTGAAGCTTTAGGTTGGGATGTGAACGCCGGGGTGACATATGCCAAAGGTGATTCAAGTGACAGCTTCAAGAGCGGCTATCTCAACATGGAGAAAGTACAAGATGCGCTGAATGATGGAACACTTAATCCATTTGGTGCACAAGCACCTGAAGATGCAGGGAAATGGTCGACTTTTGATGTTAGAGGTAAAACAAACGTCGCGAGTTTAGAATCAACTTCTGTTGACTTCACAATTAGCCGACCAATTTTCGAACTACCTGCGGGTGAAGTTGGTTTTGCATTCGGTGGTAGTTTCACTAAGCAAGATTGGGAGGCTAAAGTAAACTCACCGATTGTCGCTTTAGTTCCTGGTAGTGGTATAGACCCTGATAAACCAATCAGTAAAGGTGATCGTGAAAATACAGCATTCTTTACAGAATTCCACATTCCGATTTTACCAACCTTAGAAGCTCAACTTGCAGCGCGTTATGATGATTTCAGTGATTTCGGCGATACATTCAACCCGAAAGTTTCATTACGTTGGGAACCGACAAAGCAATTGATGTTCCGTTCGTCATATAGCACTGGTTTCCGTGCCCCAAGCCTTTGGGAAATCAACGCTCCACAAAGCGAAACATACACTAGCGCCAGCTTCGACAATCCAAGATTTTGTGATGCTGAGGGCAAGCCAAATGATGTTAACTACGCCGACCAATGTGGTATGCAATTCAAACGCAAGCAAGGTGGTAACCCAGATCTTCAACCTGAAGAATCAACATCATATACAGCTGGTTTCGTCTTTGAACCAATCAAAAACTTAGTCTTTACTGCTGATTACTACAATATTGAAATTGAAGATCTTGTTGGTTCAATTACACCTGACATGATTTTCGACAATCTTAGTCAATACGGTAACTTAATTGTATATGCACCAGATGGCCGAATTCAGTATTTAAATACAACATTGCAAAACATGGGTGGTTTAAAAACTTCTGGTGTTGATTTAAGTCTAAATTATCAAACTCCAAATACACCTACAGGACGTTGGGGCTTCGGTATTGATGGTACTTATGTCATCAAAATGGATTACCAAACTGAAAAAGGCGGTGAATGGGAAGGCTTAGTCGGTGTTTATGATGACCCTGCAGTTGTCCGCTGGAAACATACGGCCAACCTAAATTGGGCATATGAAAACTGGGGATTGCGTTTCGAACAACAATTCACCCGCGGTTATGAAGACGCATCTGAAACTCGTGATGTTGCTGACTACACCTTGTATAACGTTGCAGGTACTTACAAAGGCTTTAAAAATCTAGAGCTTACAGCAGGTATCAAAAATATGTTTGATGCCGAGCCAGCTGCATCTGACGCAACAAACAATGCACAGTATGGTTATGACCCTCGCTACAGCGATCCAACAGGACGTACTTACTTTGTACGTGGTACATATAAATTCTTCTAAAACATAACTTTGCTAACACGGTTACTCGTCTAACCGTGTTAGTAGCGTTAATTTATTTAATTAGTCAAACATAAAAAAATGCAAAAAACACTTATATCTCAAGTGCCAATTTCACTATTGATTGTTTGTCTCACATTTCAGGAGTAGTAATGGGCAAAAGCTTTTCCGAATTAGAAAATAATTCCGGCAAACGCCTGATCGGAATTGGGGCAGTCATTCTTCTGCATCTCATTGTACTCTACGGATTAATTACTGGCCTGTCCAAAAAAGGTGAGAAAACTGTAGAAGAACCTGTTGAATTAATCATTATTCAAGATAAAAAACCTGAGCCAGAAAAACCGAAACCAATTGAAAAACCACCTGAACTACCAAAACTCGTTAAGGAAGTGCTCAAAACACCAGACCCTCAACCTGAACAAAAGGTTGTTGAAAAAGCTGCACCAACACAAACAGTGAAAGCCGTTTCAACACCTACGCCTACAGCCTCTCCATCTCCTAGCCCTGTTGCAGCATCTGCACCAGTCGCTGCGGCAGCACCCGCTCCTGCCCCTGCTCCAAAACCAGCTGGGGAAACACGTGGTGCATCTGAGGGAAGCGTTGGATGTAAAGAACCAGATTACCCTCGTGAAGCTGCAATGGCAGAAGAAGTAGGAACTGTCCGCATCTCTGTATTGGTTGGGCCTGACGGCAGTGCGAAACAAGTGAAGGTCAAAAAATCGAGTGGTACTAAATCTCTAGATAAGGCTGCTAGCAAAGCATTCAGCTTATGTACATTTAAGCCTGCACTCAAAAATGGTGAGCCAGTTGAAGATTGGTTTGATATTGAATACGAATTTAAACTTGATTAATGAATCTACAAAAATTTGGAGAATATAAATGAATAAAATGATGAAATCTGCGCGTATTTTTGCATCTGCTACAGTTTTAGCAACAAGTACATTACTCCCACTGCAAGCAGCATTTGCTGAAGAATCTACAAATACTGCAACAACACAAGTAGAAACTACGACTACAACAAATACACCTGCACCGCCACCAATGCCTACAGCAACCAAAGAAGTCTATAACCCGTATGGCTTAGAAGCACTATGGCGTGAAGGTGACATCGTTGCTAAATCGACACTCTTTATCTTGGTCCTGATGTCGATTGGAACTTGGTACATCATGGTCACTAAATTTATTCAACAAGCTAAAATTAAGCGCCAAGGCAAAGAAGCTGAAGCTAAATTCTGGGATGCTGCTTCAATTGATAGCGCAGCAGAAACCTTAGACGAATCGAGTGCATACCGCTTTATTGCAGAAAAAGGCATTAATTCAACCAAAAAACACGGCGGTAATCTACTGGAACGTATCGACTTCAACACATGGGTGACTATTTCAATCCAGCGTGCCATTGATAAAATTCAAAGCCATTTAAGTGGTGGATTAGCTTTCCTTGCTACTGTAGGTTCGACTGCACCATTTGTGGGATTGTTCGGTACAGTTTGGGGTATTTACCATGCCTTAACGGCAATTGGTATTTCAGGTCAGGCATCTATTGATAAAGTTGCTGGCCCAGTCGGTGAAGCCCTGATTATGACGGCAATTGGTTTAGCTGTAGCAGTACCTGCGGTTCTTGGCTATAACTGGTTAACGCGTCGTAATAAAGCAGTTCTAGATAATGTTCGTACCTTTGGTTCAGATCTACACACCGTACTTTTAAGCGGTGAGATCAAAAACAATAACAACGACACAAAATAAGAGAGGCATCAGCCATGGGAATGATGGTCAATTCAGATGGTGACGAAGATGATGTAATTTCAGCCATTAATACAACACCTTTGGTTGATATTATGTTGGTGCTGCTCATTATTTTCTTAATTACAGTACCTGTTGCAATCCATACAGTTCCGGTGAAGTTACCTGAGGAAAAGAACACGCCTTATGAAACCAAACCGATCAATATTCAGATTGCTGTCAATAAAAATGGCGATATCTTCTGGAATGAAAAATACATTGCAGATAAAGATACGCTGATCAGTCGACTACAAGCGGAAGCTAAAAAGCGTCCGCAACCTGAAGTTCATATCCGTGGCGATCAGGTGACAAAATATGAAGCGATTGATGAAGTCATTAGTGCAACACAAGCAGCAGGAATTGGCAAAATTGCTTTTGTCACCACCCCTGTTGCAGCACCATAATCGGATGAGGGACAAGGTATGGGAATGAATGTCGGTTCCGATAAAGACGATGATGTTATGTTGGATGTCAACATGACGCCATTGATCGATGTGATGTTGGTTTTGCTCATTATGTTTATTATCACAATTCCAATTCCAAATAACTCGATCAATATTGATTTACCAAACGGTACGCCACCGCCAACCAATGAAAAGCCGCCTGAGCCGGTCACCTTACGCATTGATGCGCAGGGTAAATTATTTTGGAATGGTCAACCCGTTGCCAATAAGCAAGCTTTAGAAACACTTTTTGCTGGTGTTGCACAACAAGCAGATCAAGATACGATCAAAGTGCAACCTGACAAAATGACAGAATATAAAGATGTCGCTATGGTGATGGCGGCAGCACAACGTTTGAATGTCAAAAAAATTGGGGTCTCAGCAAATCAATAATTGCTCCCCAACAATAAAGCCAACTGATCACCTCAGTTGGCTTTTTTAATTATTCACAGAAATCTATACAGTTAGTGACTCAGAAATAAACACATAGTATTTATTAAGTATTTTTCTGCTTCCAAAATTCATATAGCTCATGATCACAGTTTGGCTTTAACTGACTAAAACTCAACCCTTGCTGTTCATGTGGTTCAAGTCTTAATTTTTCGGCAATCTCTGCTGTAGATAAACCATAGGCTTCTGCATCAGCATTTGAATAAGCATATACAATTTTTTCAACTCCAGCCATTCGCAGAGCCGCCAAACACATTGGACATGGTTGTCCGCTCGCATAAACGACACAGTCCTTCAAAGACGTCGTATTTAAATTTTGGGCGGCTTGTCTTAATGCATTTAACTCGGCATGAGATGTCGGATCGCCTGAGATTAATATTTGATTCACCCCTGTACTCACCACAGCACCATGCTTAACGATCACAGCACCAAATGGTCGCCCACCTTGCTCAATATTTTCTTTCGCAAGTTGAATCGCAAGTTCTATAAACGCATGATCCGTCATAAATACGCCCAATTATTGTCAATATAAAGAGTTAGCCCATTATGCCAATACAGGAACATCAATCCATAACGCCTCTGGAAAGTGTTTCGCTAAATATGCTTTTAAATATTCAGCAGTATCTTTAGAAATCAATGCATCTTGCGATTCATCATTTAAATTATAAGCCAGTGCATAAAGCACTAAGCCACGACTTTTTAGTGCTTCCAAACTTAAAATCGTATGGTTAATGCTGCCCAAACGACCTGATGTCACCAAAATAACGGGATATTGTTTCTCTACAACATAATCGATGGTTAAAAGATCCGTAGTCAATGGCACCATCAAACCACCCGCACCTTCGAGTAAAACGTTGTCATATTTTTCAGTTAAACGTTTTGTCGCATATTCAATTTTAGCAAAATCAATGTCACGTCCATCGAGTTTGGTGGCGAGATGTGGCGACGCAGGATAACTAAATATTTCAGGCATCGTGAGTTTGGTTTCATCTTCGACCAACAACCCTGTACCCATAATTTGACGATGTTGTTCTATATCCTCAGAAATATCGACATTGCCTGTTTGAATCAACTTTTGCGTGATCGTTCGCGCCCCTTGTTCATTCCATATTTTAGCCAAATAGCCCGTGGTATATGTTTTACCGATGCCTGTATCGATCCCACTAATGAAATAAACTTGCCCTGTCATGGCATTCTCCGTGCAATACAAAAAATCGGATGATAGGTCAGTGCATAACGCATCTGCCCAGATTCATCACGCAAAGAAAACTGTTGATATGCTGAATAAAAATCAAAGAGCGATTGTTTCGTCCAACGAAAATGTGAGGCTGTCGCAGTCACACCTGTCGCTTTTAAATGCTGCAAAACCTGCTTTGGATGATCAAAATATAATGCCGCTGTCTGCTCTGAAAGATGCAGAATTTCAAAACCATTTTGACTTAATATGATTTGAAGCATATCAACATCGAGGTAGTCCAAACCCTGCCCAGTCAAAGCTTTTATTTCCTGTAAATTCTGCTGCCCAAAGGTCGAAAAACAAAAATATGCCTCTGGATTTAAACTTTGAAAGGCTTTCTCAACAATGCCCGCTAAGTTCCCTACCCATTGCAAAGCTGAACTAGATGCGATCAAGTCGATATGCTGTGGAAATTCAAGTTGTTCGATATCTCCAAGCCAGTACTGAATCTGCGGACTTGACTGAAAATGCTGTTGAATTTCTGCATATAGATCATTTAAAACCAAACGATTGATTTGCATATTTTCCAGCATCAAATGGCTTAAATTCCCCGAGCCACATCCAATTTCAAAAACCGTTTCCACAGGATGATTTTGCAACTTTGGACAATACTGCTGCATCAACTCAAATACATGTTGAGCAATCTCTTTTTGTGCTACGGCATGTTCAGCATAGCTGTGCCCTGCCTGAGCAAAGCGCAACGCCACTTGGGATTTATCAATCTCAAAATTATTCACAAGTCACTCACAACAATTGAGTCAACTGATCAAGATCTGTTTGTGTAATCTGAGCAGTGAGTGAAATGCGTAAGCGCGAACTATGCTGCGGCACAGTGGGCGGACGTACAGGCATGATATAAAAACCTGCCGTTTGCAATGATTGAGCCTTGGCAACTGTTTTATTCGACTCGCCAATAATGACGGGCACAATATGTGATGTAGATGGACAATCAAAACCTTTGTCTTGCACCGCTTGTTGCAAATTTTGACTGATTTGTTGTAAATGGTGACGCTCTGCTTTTAAATTTAAAACATTCTTGAAAATAAAATCTGTCCAAGCCATACAGATCGGGGGCTGTGCAGTACTAAAAATCAACGGTCGCATCGAGTTAATCAAATAGTCACGAATAATCGCATGACAGATGAGATACCCCCCTATTGAAGCCAGTGCTTTACCAAATGTCCCGACTAAAAGATCAATATCATCAATCACCTGATATTGCTCAGCACAGCCTAAACCACGCTCACCGCGCACACCGATTGCATGCGCCTCATCGACATACAACATCACTTTGGGAAATTGTTTTTTGATCCTTACCAGTTCAGCCAAATCGGTTTCATCACCATCCATACTGAAAATCGATTCAGTCACCACAATGATCCGCTCAAAAGCCTCATCTTCATGATATTTGCATAAAAGCTGAGAAAGATGCGCCAAATCATTATGGCGATAACGTACATATTTCGCACTCGATAATCGGATGCCATCAATCATACTGGCATGAATTAACTTATCCGCCAATATCAAGGTTTTACTGTCTGCCAGTGCAGGTAAAATCCCGATATTCATGTGATAGCCGCTGTTAAATAACAGTGCAGATCGACGATGAAAGGCATCACTTAATGTTGATTCAAGTTGCTCATATTCTGGAAAATTCCCCGTCAGCAACCGCGAAGAGGATGAACTCATCCAACGCTGTGCGTTCGGGGTTTCATCAAAAAATTGTTCACGTAGATGTTGGTTTGAAGCCAACCCCAAATAGTCATTTGACGCTAAATTCAACATAGTGTGATCGTGAATACTAATGTAACGATCGTGCTGATGATTTGACGTGAACTGACGTAAGTTGCCATGCTGTTTCAGCTGATCAAGTTGATCTGAAAAATGGTTGAGCAGATTCATGCTGGCTGCACCATGTTTTTCACCACCTCAACCATGTGTTCTAACAAATTTTTTAATTCATACTCAGAAATAATATAGGGTGGCATCACATAAACCAGTTTCCCAAATGGACGAATCCAAATACCACGACGAACAAACTCCTGTTGTAGGGTTTTCATATCGACATTAAAGGTCAATTCCACCACACCAATTGCACCAAGTATTCGTACATCTTTGACATGTTCAAGCGATGAAAGTGCTAGTAAATGAAACTTCAATTGAGCTTCGATACGTCGAATATTGGCTTGCCAATCTTGAGAAAGTAGCAGTTCGGTACTTTTTACAGCCACAGCACATGCCAACGGATTTGCCATAAAGGTTGGGCCATGCATAAACACACCAGCTTCGCCTTGGCTGATCGTATTCGCAACTTTCTGCGTGGTTAGAGTTGCAGACAAGGTCATATAACCGCCTGTCAGTCCTTTACCAATGCACATAATATCTGGCTCAACTGCGGCCCATTCCCAAGCAAAGAGTTTTCCTGTACGCCCGAAACCTGTCGCGATCTCATCGAAGATCAGCAAGATATTGTATTTTTCGCAGAGTAATTTAGCTTGACGCAAATATTCAGGATGGTAGAAACGCATGCCTCCTGCACCTTGCACAATCGGCTCTAGAATCAATCCCGCAACATTTTCATGCTGTTCAGAGACAGTCTTTTCTAGTTCAGCAATATCCGCAGGATTCCACGCTTGGTCAAAGCCAACTTGCGGCGCAGGAACAAAAATTCGATTGGGCAAACTTGGGCCAAAAATTTGATGCATCCCTGTCACTGGATCACACACAGACATCGCATTCCAAGTGTCGCCATGATAGCCAGAACGTGGTGTGATAAAATTGGTTTTATTCGGTTGATGCAAAGACGCCCAATACTGCACTGCCATTTTCAAGGCTACTTCGACAGCAACCGAACCTGAATCGGCAAAGAAGATTTTATCTAAACTGGGCGGTGTGATTTTTAACAGTAATTTAGCCAGTTGAATCGCGGGATCATGTGTCAATCCACCGAACATGATATGTGACATCTGTTGCAGTTGATCGGTCACAGCCTGATTTAGCTCGGGATGGTTATAACCATGAATTGCACACCACCATGAAGACATACCGTCAATCAATTGACGACCATCTTCAAGCTCAATCATTACCCCTTGCGCACGTTTCACTTTAAACGTTGGAAGGGGCTGAGTCATCGATGTATAGGGATGCCAAATATGCTGCTGATCAAATTGTAGATCGGTTAAATTGGCCATCCCTCACTCCATGTATCAGGCTTAAACATCAATGAGGCAAGATGTTAAACCCACTGCAAGGAAAAATAAATTGCCATAAAGCCCAGCTAGTCAGAGATTTGTTCTATTTTCTTTAAATATTGGCAGATTTTGCAACTTATGACTTCAGATTGAAACAATGGAAAGCCATGTGATCCAGAAACCAATTCAGTCTCCAAAAACTTTACAGCTAAATTACGCAGTAAGCGTTCAACTTTGTAACTAACTAAAAAATCTTGCTTAGCAAACAAATGGTATTGATGACCAGTGTAATTTTTCAAGATACTGACATTATTAAGCTTCTCCAAACAGTTCAATCCTGCTCGAAGCACATCTAAATTTTGTGCTTGAATCAAACTTTGCAAGGTGATGAAATCTTGCTTGCTGCTATCAGTGCCCTGACAAACCATATAACCAAACTTTTTTAGGGTCGAAATTGCATCCTGCTCGAAAGATTGTTTGAAGCTTTGAAAACTGACTTGATCCATCGCAGCAGGCCACTGTTCATCAGCCACAAAACTTGGATTTGAGCCTAATGTGATCAGCACTCTCTGTTGTTGATATTTTTTTTGAATTTCATCTACCAAAATCGTCGCCAATTGACCACCAAGTGACCAGCCAATAATCACATCAAATTGCTGCGCCAATTCAACTTTCTGTTCGAGCACTGCTAGATTTAAGGCATCAAAAATATTCCATAATTCGACCTGATAACCTTGTGTGATCAATGCCTGCTGTAAAGGAGCAAGTAATTTACGACCGCCGCCCCAGCCAGTAATAAGTAAAATATGTTGATTCAATACAAACTCTAAAATTAAACGATTCCACATAGTATAAAAGTTCAAAGCACGTTTGATAGTGGCATTTCAGCACAACAACCGATTTGCCAAAAGACATTCGCAATCGACTTTGATAAATATAAAATCAGCCTGCCTACAGTGCTTTAAAATTTGCTAAGATCAGATAAAGAACGATATAAACTGATGCTCTATGAAAGTTTCTTCATTGCTAAAAATCTGTTTCATGACATGTGCTTTAATAGCAACTACCCAAATCACAGTTGCCGAAACATCAATACTCAGCACCAGTCAAAACAAACAAAAACAATGGGTAGGCACACCCGCACCCAACTTTAAATTGCAAGATCAAAATGGAAAATGGCACGAACTGAAGCAATATCAAGGGAAATGGCTCGTTCTGTACTTTTACCCTAAAGACAACTCACCCGGTTGTACAGAAGAAGCCAATCAATTTAAAACCCTATATCCACAATTTTTAAAAAGTAATGCGGTTGTTTTGGGCGCAAGCTTAGATGATGTTGCATCACATCAAAAGTTCTCTAAAGCACTACAACTTCCCTTTCCAATTCTTGCCGACCAACAGCACAAGCTGGCGACACAGCTAGGTATTGTACGAAACTTAGGGATTTTGAAAGTTGCCAAACGTGAAACCTTTCTCATTGATCCGAAAGGCTTTATTGTTTATCACTATACCAGCGTGAATGCACAGACACACGCGGCGAAGGTCCTGACAGATATTAAAAAACTACAACAATAGTTTTCATGGTCCAATAAAAAACCCAGCAGAAGCTGGGTTTATTTTGATATTTTTTAAATTACATTTGAGACTGAATATAATTTGGTAGGCCAATAAGTTCGATCAAACGCATTTGCTTTTCAAGCCAGTAGGTATGATCTTCTTCAGTATCTGACATTTGCTGACGGAGCATATCACGGGTCACATAGTCACCCTTTTCTTCACACAATTTTACGCCTTGAGCAAGTTTCTCACGAACATGATATTCAAGCGCCAAATCCGCTTTTAAACAGGTCACGACGTCTGTACCGACTTCAATATCATCACGATTCATATTCGGCGTACCTTCAAGGAACAATACACGACGAATCAATGCATCTGCATGTGAGCCTTCTTCTTGGCTTTCATGATCGATACGTTCAAAGATTTTACTTAAGCCCCAATCTTCATACATACGGGAATGAATTAAGTATTGATCACGAGCAGCCAGTTCGCCACCGATCAGCATATTTAAGTAGTCTACGACTTCTGGATTGCCACGCATTTTCTTCACTCCATACCCTTTTCAAATATTATGGACAAATTTCAAAATGAATGCAAAATATAATTTTTGTAAGTTTATGATTTATATAAAATTTAAATGATAAACATACGCATTTGCAGTTCAATTCCGCGTATTTTTCACATATAAAAGAAGCCCTTGCAGAAAATTTAAGGCATTTAGAACACGAAATAATCAAAAATCGCTGGATGCTGTTTTTTGTAACAATTAACAATGCGTCTTGTTTAGCAAAAATATCTCCAGATTGATTCAACACACTGAGCTTATCGCTATGGGAAACTTTATATTGATACCCTATGCATTGCAGTCAAGAGCAAGGTGAACATTTCCAAATAAGACAGGTTTAAGCTGAAGTCCAACGTGCATTCTTCCATGCTTGCTGCTGCTTTGAATCTAAAAAAGTCCAAGCGACAAAACGGCTTTCTTTTTGTCCCTGTGTCATTTTAATCGTTTTTACATCCACTGCACCGCTCTTCGCTATGGCTTTTAAGAGCACAGGCAATGTTATTTTCTTGGAAACCAGCGTACTAAACCAAAGACATTGTTCAGCAAACTGGATGCTCTCTTGTACCATTTGGCAGACAAATCGCTCTTCGCCGCCATCACACCAGAGTTCGTTCTTTTGACCGCCAAAGTTTAATACCACCTTGCTCCGATCAACTGGCTTGCCCAGTTTTCTTAATTTTTGCGTTGCTGTCGCGTTGGCTTCATCTTGCGAGGCATGAAATGGTGGATTACACATGGTCAAATCAAAACGATCTGAAGGTTTAATCACACCATTAAAAATATTGCTCGCTTTTTTTTGCAATCGAATCTGAATGCCTTTACGCAGATTCGGATTTGCCTCCACAATAAATTGAGCACTTTTAACCGATGCAGCATGTATGTCTGAGCCTACAAATTTCCAGCCATAGCTGCGATGACCAATGATCGGATAAATACAGTTCGCGCCCACCCCAATATCTAAGACTTGAACGTTGTGTCCTGTTGGAATCTGCCCTTCTTTGTTGGCACTCAACAAGTCAGCCAAATAGTGAATATAGTCAGCCCTGCCCGGAATAGGCGGGCAAAGAAAATCTTTGGGAATATCCCAATATTGAATGGCATAAAAATGCTTAAGCAATGCTTTATTGAGCATTTTCACAGCGTGTGGATCAGAAAAATCTACCGATAAATCATTATATTTATTTGGGCTGACAAAAGGTGCAAGTTCCGGACAGCTCTGTATTAACTGAGGAAAATCGTAACGACTGCGATGCAGATTTCGTGCATGTAATTCCGATTTTTGCTGCGGAAAAGATTTCTTTGCTTGCGCCATGTGTATGCCAATATTCAACGGGAGAACAGAATCATCTGATAAGGCAGGATCAATACCTGCAAATTAGTCAATATTGTACGTGAATTTAACCATCAATGACGCCCCAATCCTTTTATTTGTCTATCTGCAAATCAATAACCACTTGCACATCTATGCTAATTTAATCTGGACATTTTTGGTTGCAATAGCATTTAATCTCATTAAACAAAACTGCGAAACATTGATTAAATAATAGCCAAATAACATGAGAAATCAAAAAAAGTCCACTCGGTGATGATTGGGCTTTTTATACAAGTATAAGATATTGATTTATATGAAATAAAAAATAGAATTTCGTATAAAGTGTATTATGTTGATTTTAGAAATACTAATCAGACGCTTTAGTTAAATCAAAAAGGATTTTTTCATCGTCTTCAGAAAAAATTACTGATACAACTCTATAAATCTCTGTCTTAAGACCTTTAAACTCAAAAGGAATAATTTCATCATAACAGATATCAAAAGAGGGTAATTTATGGGATGAAATCCTAATTATCTTATCTAAATATTCGATTGTTATCTGAGTACTTTTAGCTAATTTATGCAGAAAGTCTTTTTCGATGAAAAAGCCATTTACTACAAAACGAGCTTTTGTTCCTTGAGAATCAATTGAATAAGCTTTAGCAAAAGCAGTATTCATCTGAAATTCAGCTGGGCTATATAAGTAATTCTGTTTTAACATTTTTTCTGTAAATGGACTAATTTTTTCAGCATTGTAATAAGACATAGAGTACCCAGTTTTTTCATTATGTGAGTATTGGATTCTTTCTCCGCCAGCTACCACTGTTCTAACACCTAATCCATATTTCTTTGTAATAATCAAGAGATGATAATGAGCAATAAGTAGTTCCTCTATATATTTCGAAATTAGGATTCCATCTGTATGTTCTAAATTAGTTAAATCAACTGTTTTAGCAACCCCATCATTTATAATAAGAGTAGTTTCAAATGGAAATGGTGGTACACCTACCCAAAATGGATCAGATAACCTCAAATAGACAGAACTTAATAATTTTAATAAATTCTGATTTTGTAGTTCTATAAGACTCCAACCAGCTTTTTCTAATTGAGATCCAAAACCACATATATCAATCCAAGCAGCCACACAGGGTTGTGGGGTCAAATTATTACTTTGGGCATTCTCATGCCATTCCATAGTTTTTTTAAATTCTGGATGATCATATGGGTTTTTCATTGGATTATCATTTGTAGGTTTCATAACAATTGAAATAAAAAATCATGTGGGCATAGTATGATGTATTTGTTTGAAAAATAATTAAATAGCCATCCAAAAGAAATTCCCATTTAACATAATGGCTGTTATACGAAATAAAAAACCAAGACCTAAGATTTAGGCTTTAAATTAAAGCGCACAAGTTAGATATGACTCTTTGTCCATTTTTCTGTGAGATTTTGCATCCATACTCATAAGAATATACATCTATCCAACATTCATCCCATATTTACGTTTTTAAGATCAATAAAAAAGTTCTTTTACAGCATTCTCTGCTGAATTTAGTGCGCATTAAACCCAATCATCAACATATATTTTTTCAAATCAATCAAAGACAAAACTAAATATTCTCAATATGATAAAAAAATGCGTCTATTAAAGTTGAAGAATATGAATAGCAAGACAACAAGACAGATACTCGTCACAGGCGCGACAGGCTATATTGCCAGTTGGGTCATTAAAAACTTACTTGAATTAGGGCACACGGTACATGCCACAGTTCGTGATCTGAATAAAACATCAGGATTTGCACATCTCGAAAAAATTGCAGCTGAAACAACTGGCGCTTTAAAACTGTTTCAAGCCAATTTATTGGATGAGGGTGCATTTGATTCAGCCATGCAAGGTTGTGACATTGTGATCCATATGGCATCCCCTTTTGTTGTGACCAACTATAAAAACGCAATAAAAGACATTATTGAGCCGGCTATTTTAGGCACTGAAAATGTACTCAACAGTGTCAATAAAACAGAATCTGTACAACGTGTTGTCGTGACTTCAAGCATCGCATCAACCTATGGTGATGCCATTGATATTCTACAGACCGAGCATAATGAATTTGATGAATCGCATTGGAATACCTCCAGTTCAGAAACTCATCAGCCTTATCCATATTCAAAAGTGATGGCTGAGCGCAAAGCGTGGGAAATGCAAAAAGCACAAAACCGTTGGGATCTGGTCTGTATTAATCCAGCACTGGTCATGGGGCCATCTTTAACAGCGTCAACACAGTCAGGAAGCGTTGAAGTTCTACAACAGTTTGCCAATGGTATGACTTTGGCCGGTGTTCCACCAATGTGGAATGGTATCGTCGATGTCCGTGATGTCGCCGAAGCGCACGTACAAGCAGCATTAAACCCTAAAGCATCAGGTCGTTATATCATTAGCGGTGGTACTTTAAGTTTATTAGAAATGGGGAAAATATTACGCTCGCATTTTGGTAATAAATTTCCTTTTCCACGTAATACCTTACCGAAGTTTGCCTTTAAAGCATTTGGCCCTCTTGCAGGTTTCCCACGAAAGTTTGTTGAACTGAATATGGGTTACCCAATTTACTTTAATGCTGAAAAAAGTAAAAAAGAATTGGGCATTGAGTACCGAAATATTCAACAAAGTGTTGTTGAACATTTCCAACAACTCCTCGATGACGGTGTGGTGAGGCAATATATTCCGTAAATCATTCATTTGCAAAAAAGCCACCTTGAATAGGTGGCTTTTTATATTAAAAAAACTAATCTAACTTAGAAATCAAAAGTCACGCCGACTTTATAGGTACGTGGACCACCCACTAAGGCATAACCTGAGTTGAATGTACCTTCCCAATATTTCTCATCAGTCACGTTATCAACATTGGCTAAGAATGTAGTATTTACACCACCCAAATTGGTTTTATAACGCGCACCTAAATCTAAGATTGTATAGTCTGGTAGTTTAAGACTATTAGTTTCATTTAAATATTGTTCACTCACATAATTTGCACGCGCATTCACATTTAAACCATCTACATAAGGTACCGCATAATCTAAGCCAAGCGTTGCGGTAAAGTCAGGAATACCATATACCGTATTGCCTTGATTAGTTACACCATTTTTCACCGCTGCTTTGGTATATTCCGCATCGATATAAGCCAAACTACCCATCAGATTTAGACCTGTATAAATCTCTCCTGAAAATGCCCATTCCACGCCACGTGAACTTGTTTCTGCATCATCTGTGGTAATTTGATTGATTGTACTATTGGGTTGACCATCAGAATATGAAGATACCATGGTCGATGGTTTTTCAATTTGATAAAGGGCAAATGTATTCAACCAAGAACCTGCTTGATATTTTGCACCCAATTCATATTGTTTGGTTTGGAATGGCGCAAAGGTGACATTATTGTTGGCATCTGCAACGTTATTCACCGTTATACCTTCAGAAAGACCTTCAACATAGTTTGCATAAATAGAAAGATTCTCACCAAATGGTTTAACCACAACACCTAAGCTTGGCGAAATTTTATCATCTTGATAGCCAGTCTTTCTTTGTAAATTCTTGGTATCGATATCCTGATAGCGTGCACCAACAATCAGCTGCAATTTATCATTTAACATTGAAATCTGATCAGATACCGTATAGCTGGTATATTTATTATCTAAATTCGGTTTAACCATTGGGTACGCTGAAGGCATCCCTACAGTCGTGTTAGGAGCATACAAATTGGTTGACTCAATATTCTCTTGCGTCGCTTTCACATGCTGATCTGTTTCTTTGGTCAAGTAGTCAGCTCTTACATTTAAGGCATGTTTTACAGCACCTGTATTAAACTTATATTGGAAACCTGTATTGGCTGATGTAATCGACTCAGATGACCCTGTACGATAGTACTGTGAAGTAGCATGACCATCAGCTTGCCCTACGATAAGACGCGTACCAAAAATATGTCCGCTATAGGCCTTTTCAATATGCCCTACACCCGCATACACATTTAAATCAGGCGTGAATGCATATTCACCACTTAATCCTACAAACTCACTATCTGTATGACCTTCTAAATTACTAAAATAATTGGTATCGCCTTTAGGCGCATCCAGCACGCCATTATAGATATGACCATGTGCGTCTTTCACGCCGAACGCGACCATTGCAGGTGACCCACCATTACGATCATCACGTACCGCAAAAGCATCAAAATTAAGTTTTAACTTATCCGTTGTATAGTCTGCAGCAATTGCACCTGATGCATGTTTATCTTCCATGCCTTCAATAATGTGCTCACCTTGACCATAAGCACCATTCACACGTAGACCAAATTCTTTTTCAGCACCAAAACGTCGCGAAACGTCAAAACCTGATTGGTAAAAACCACCTTCTTCCATTGAAGCTGAAACTTGAGTTTTTTCTTTATCTGCACGCTTAGTTTTAGCGATGACCACACCACCGACCCCACCAGCAGGCGACATACCTGCAACCAAGGCATTCGGGCCTTTTAAAACCGTTACCGAATCTAGAAATTCAGTCGGTACGCGTCCATAAGGCGCCATACCGTACATACCATTGAGTGCAATGTCATCGTGATTGATGTCAAAGCCACGAATATTAAAGTTTTCGTTTATATGACCTTGGTTGGTGGTAATACGGATACTCGCATCATTTTTTAAAACTTCACCAACTGTCCTAGCCTGCTGTTCTTCAATTAACTTTTCACTATATGCAGCAACGCTAAAAGGCGTATCAACAATTTTTTTATTTCCCAGTGCACCAAGGTCTGTCTGCGCTTTCAATTTTCCATTTGCAAGCTGCTTTTCGGCTGGTACCTCAACTTCAATCGTTTCAAGCACGGTTCGCTCTGCTGCATTTACTACTGCAGATGTGCCCACCCCTAAGATCGCGATTGAAATCGCACGGACTAAATGAGTTTTTGGAAAATTGATCATTGTTGAACGCTTAATTTGTTTGAATAAGAATCATTATTATATTTAGAATAATTCTTAACTGTATCATGAATCTCGATGATAATATTTTTTTAATGAAAAATATAAATATTCATTTTTTATAAATTGTAGATAAGACAAATGTAAATAATTGTTTATTATTAATTTTATAAAAAATAAAAACACAAACTGTGCATGTTAAATTAAAGTTCTCAGGCAAACAAATGATTAATTAATATACAAATAGTTTGAATTATTACATGGTTAATTGCCACATGAATAGATAAATCCTTTTACATCCAACGATTATTTAAAAGTAAATAACGCTTTTGCGTTAGTGCCTTTTAGCCAAATTTAAATCTCCTTTTTTAAATTTTTAACAAAAAAAAGCGACTCAAAAGAGCCGCTTTTTTCTAACCGAAGTTAAACTCAAATTATTGAGCTTGACCAGGTTGAGCCACTACAGTACGGCTACCAGAAATCGTAGCGAATACGCGACGGTTCATAGCACGGCCTTCTTTAGTGTTGTTGTCAGCGATCGGTTGATCCCACGCGAAACCTTGAGTAGATAAACGAGCTGGGTCAACGTTGTATTCGTTAACAAGTGAAGATTTAACAGAGTTAGCACGAGCTAGTGATAAACGTTCGTTTAGAGCACGTGGACCAGTGTTATCTGTGTGACCTTCGATGTTAGCTGTAGCATTAGGGTATTCACCTAATTTTTCAGCAACTTTAGCGATTTCAGGTTTGTATTGATCTTTGATGTTAGATTTGTTTGTATCAAAGAACACACGAAGTTCCATGTTAAGATCTTCAGTCAACTCTTGAGGAGCTGGAGCAACTGGAGCAACTGGAGCTACAGGAGCAACTTCAACTACAGGAGCAGCAGGTTTCAAGTGACCGCCAAGAACTACGTTAAGACCAGCTAAAGCTGTGTAGTTCCAGAAATCTTCATCGATGTTGTAAGTAGCACGAGCTTCAGTACGTAGAGATAAAGCATCGTTTAAGCGCCAGAAAGCACCTAGACCAGCATTACCCAAAGTACCTTCTTCAGTAGTACCACGGTCAGCACCTAAACCACGAGCAGCAGCTTCGTCAAATTTGTATTTGTAGTGACCAGCACCTAACAATACATATGGCTTAACTTTGCTGTCATAGTTTTTAGTGATCAAATCAGAAGTAGCATAGAAGTTACCGTTGATTTGAGTTTGTTTGTACTCACCCCAATCAGTATCCACATCGCCTTTAACTTGGTTGTATTCAGCTTCGAAACCTAACCATGGAGTTAATTCAACACCAAGTGCTGCACCAACAAACAAGTCGTCTTGTAGCTCAGGACTTTCAGTTAAGTTGTCGCGGCCGTTGTTGTGTTCAGAATCTTGGAAAGTGTAACCAAGCATTAATGGAGTAACAGTTACGCCTGCGTTTGCAGCTGCTAAAGGAGCAGCTACGAGCATTGCTAATGCAATACGACTCATTTTCATGGATTTATCCTCCAGAGATAACAATTGTTGTTCAAGCTCAAGCCGAAAAATTGGCTATCCTGAGATAGGCTTTCTTATACCCCAGTTTTTTTTTTAAGCTATTCACGCTGAATCATACAAACACTTTTTTCTTTTTCCAAGTGCTTGATTAATCTAATCAAGTAAATTATTGACAAAATTACTTACAATTTCCGTTGTAATTCGGTAAATTTTTACTCAATTTTGAGCAGTGAATCGCCTATTGTCACTTGCTATTTTCATTTTAACAGCTTTATCTAAAATTGAGTAATAAAATTCTATACTCAAAATTAATATCGCCATTAAAAACACATATAACATTAGACATATAAAAATAATATTAAATTTTGTATTAAATCAATGCTTTACAATAAAGAAACCGGCTTTACGTTATTTGAACTTTTGGTCTCAATTGCGATTATGGTCATTATCGTGACGATAGCTTTACCACATTTCAACAATTTAATGGCGCAGCGAGAAGCGAATAACATCAAATTGACTATTCAGAATCACAATGCATTCGCACGGGCTCAGGCCACTATTTATCATTCCAATATTGTGATTTGTCCTAGTCTTAACTTTAAACTTTGCCAACCTAACAACTGGAACAGTGGTCTGATCATATTTATTGACAGTAATAAAAACCGTCAAGTCGACGCAAATGAAAAAATATTGCTGCAAGATAAACTCAATTTAAAATATGGCGATCTGTCTTGGCGTGGGACTTTACACATTCCGAGCCTAACCTTTCAGGCTAGCTCCGGTTTACCCAATGGTTCAAATGGTAGTTTCTACTACTGTTCGAAATCAACGCTTCAACCGATCCGAGCAGTCTTAAGTCGAATGGGACATTTACGATTTGAAAACCCAATCAGTTGCTAATTTGAGAACCGGTGAGTCCAAAGCAGCCTTTTAAATTTGCTTTATTCCTGTTCAATTTTACTTATACTGCTGACGTATTCAAAAATTAATGTATAAGAAAATGGAGACATGTAATGACTGATATCGTCATCGTGAATGGTGCCCGTACAGCAATGGGTGGTTTTCAAGGGAGTTTAGCCGCTGTCACTGCACCAGAATTAGGCGCAGTTACGATTAAAGCAGCCATCGAACGCGCGGGTTTACAACCGACAGATGTTGAAGAAGTCATTATGGGCTGTGTGCTTCCGGCTGGTCTGAAACAAGGTCCTGCCCGTCAAGCGATGCGTAAAGCCGGTCTTCCAGATTCAACTGGTGCCGTAACCATCAACAAGCTGTGTGGTTCAGGTATGAAGGCCGTGATGCAAGCGGCAGATATGATTAAGGCAGGTTCGGCTCAAGTCGTGGTTGCAGGTGGTATGGAGTCAATGACCAATGCCCCTTATGTTTTGACCAAAGCACGAGCTGGCTACCGTATGGGCCACGGTGACGTTAAAGATCATATGTTCTTAGATGGCCTAGAAGATGCAGAAACGGGCCGACTCATGGGGGCTTTTGCTCAGGATATGGCAAACACAAAAGGCTATACACGTGAACAAATGGATGACTTCGCCATTCGCTCGCTTAAACGTGCGCAAACTGCAATTACTGAGGGATATTTTGCTGACGAAATCGTGCCTGTCACTGTTTCGAGTCGTAAAGGCGATGTGATTATCGATAAAGACGAACAGCCTTTTAACGCTAATATCGAAAAAATTCCAACGCTGCGCCCTGCTTTTGCTAAAGATGGAACGATTACCGCTGCCAATGCAAGTTCTATTTCTGATGGTGCATCTGCTTTAGTTTTAACTTCAGCAGATCAAGCTTCAGCAAAAGGTTTAAATCCGCTCGCAAAAATTGTGGCTTATGCATCAAATTCACAACATCCATCCGAGTTTACCATTGCACCTGTAGGCGCAATTCAAAAAGTTCTAGATAAATCGGGTTGGAATGTTGCTGATGTAGATTTATGGGAAATCAATGAAGCCTTTGCGATGGTCACGATGTGCCCTATTGATGAATTTAAATTAGATGCTGAAAAAGTAAATATCAATGGTGGTGCTTGTGCGCTTGGACATCCAGTTGGTTCTACAGGTTCACGCATTATATTAACGCTGATCCATGCATTAAAACGGACAGGTGGTAAACGCGGTATTGCAGCACTGTGTATTGGTGGCGGTGAAGCGACTGCTGTGGCGATTGAATTGCTTTAATCCTCTGCTGACTCCCTTCACAAAGGGCGATTTAGAGGGAATATTCTTTAATCCTCCCCTAACCCCTCCTTTAATAAAGGAGGGAGACTGAAAATCCCTCTGTAAGAGGGATTTTTTATGCTTACATTTTAGACATAAATTGTTCACATACAGCTCAGCCAAGGCTCTTAAAATAAATGTCGACATAATAAAAATGGATGACCACCATGCAGCTCAATCACTACTTGAATTTTCAAGGCAATACCGAAGCAGCCTTTAATTTTTATCGCTCTGTACTTGGTGGAGAATTCCTCAATGTGATGCGTTATGGTGATATGCCTGATGAGGAGGGCATTTCACTATCCGATACAGATCGGCAAAAGATTATGCATATTTCCCTGTCGATCAATGAATTTACCGTGCTGATGGCCTCAGATGTCAACGAACAATTCTGTGCGCAATCCAATCAACCCTTTACCTTAGGCAGCAATCATTATATTTCGATTAATTTAGACAGTAGTGAACAAGCTGAAGCCAAACGACTGTTTGATGCATTGTCCAAAGGCGGCTCTATAGAAATGCCTCTCGAAAAGACCTTTTGGGGTGCGCTGTATGGCGCATTTACCGATCAGTTTGGTATTAAATGGATGGTCAATTGCCAACTTAAAAATGAATAATCACTCATTAAAAGTATTTTGATCAATAAAAAAGCCTCCGAATGGAGGCTTTTTTATTGATCAAGGCACTTAAGCACCAGTTTGATAATGCGCTTGCGGCACTGCAGTTGAAGCTTGATATGGATTGGTAAAATCACCTAAACCAGCAGCAGCTTCAGCAATATCTTTACCTTCTTTCACTACAAAAGTATCGAAACCTGAACGCTTCATGTAGTTCAACACATCTTTGAATACATCACCTGTTGCACGTAGCTCGCCTTGAAAACCTTGGCGACGTAACAATGCAGCAAATGAATAGCCACGACCATCGTTAAAACCAGCAAACTCGATAAAGATTGCATCTAACTGATCAAGCGGGAATTCATTGGTTTCAGGTGAAGCATCAACCGTGACGAAAAGTGCTTTTTTACCAGTTACATTCGCAAGTTGATCTAACTGCTCAACTGTTAAAACCACGTCACCTTGTGGCAACACACCATCTTCACCAATGACTTGGTAAGTATTGTCTGCAATCGAGCCATCTTTAGAGAGGACTTGTAGTGCTGTATTAAGCATATGCACGCTCCTTAAATGGTTGGATGCCAACACGGCGGTAAGTATCAATAAACTCTTCGCCTTCTGCACGAAGGTCTAGATAAGTATTTAAGATTTCTTCGATGATGTCTGGTACAACTTCGGCTGCAAATGATGGGCCTAAGATGTCACCAATCGATGCATCATGGTCGGCATTACCACCCAAAGTGATTTGATAGAACTCAGCACCCTTTTTGTCTACACCTAAGATACCGATGTTACCCACATGGTGGTGACCACACGCATTCATACAACCAGAGATGTTCAGATCCAATTTACCTAAATTGTAAATGGTATCTAAGTCATCAAAACGACGAGAGATCGCTTCAGAAATTGGAATCGATTTCGCATTTGCCAATGAACAGAAATCACCACCTGGGCAGCAAATGATGTCGGTTAAGAACCCAATATGCGCACGTGCAAGATTGTGTTGATCAAGGATTTTCCATAGATCAAACAAATCTTTTTGCGGTACATCCACAAGCGCAATGTTTTGCTCATGTGTGGTACGGAACTCACCAAAGGTATATTTGTCAGCCAAGTCAGCAATCAGGTTCATTTCTTCAACAGTCATATCGCCCGGTGCAATACCCGCACGTTTCAAAGAAATCGTAACGATGCGGTAACCTTTGACTTTATGTGCATTGGTGTTGATGTTGAACCATTGTTTAAATTTCGGCTCTGCGGCAAATTGCTCTGCAAAATCTTCATCCGCATAATCTTGGTAATCAAATGGTGTGAAGTTCTCATCCATTTTCGCCAAGGTATCAGCATCAATTTTTAAAGTTTTGATGGTATGTGCAAATTCAGCTTCCACTTTCTCTGCAAATACTTCTGGTGTTAATGCTTTCACCAAAATTTTGATACGTGCTTTATATTTGTTATCACGACGACCGTGTAAGTTGTATACACGAAGTACCGCTTCTAAATAAGCAATCAAATCTTCACGTGGCAAGAAGTCACGAATAAAGCTACCAATCACTGGTGTACGGCCTAAACCACCACCAACTTTGATTTTATAGCCAATCTCGCCTGCTTCATTTTTCACGATATACACACCGATATCATGGAAAGACGTTGCCGCACGATCAGTTTCTTCCAGTGCTGAAACTGCAATCTTGAACTTACGTGGCAAGAAAGCGAATTCTGGGTGGAAAGTTGACCATTGACGAATCAATTCACACGTTGGGCGTGGGTCAGCAATTTCACCCGCAACCACACCTGCATATTGGTCAGTAGTTGTGTTACGAATACAGTTACCCGAAGTTTGAATCGCATGCATTTGAACAGATGCGAGCTCTTGTAACATATCAGGCACATTTTCTAGTGCAGGCCAGTTAAACTGAATGTTTTGACGAGTAGATACGTGCGCATAACCACGGTCATAGTCCTGAGCCAATGACGCAATTTTACGTAATTGTTTAGAATTCATCAGGCCATAAGGTACTGCAATACGTAGCATCGGTGCATAACGCTGTACATAAAGGCCGTTTTGAAGACGCAGTGGACGGTATTCATCTTCCGTCAATTTACCTGCTAAATAACGTTCCGTTTGATCACGGAACTGTGCAACACGTTCATTAACCAGTTGCTGGTCAAAATCAGTATATAAATACATGGCGTACAGCTAGTAATTTCTATTATAACAATGCACAGCATAACGAGATTTTATCTATCAAGAAAATGCGTTTTTTACATATTTAATAGCGATTTTATTGATAAGACTGTCGCAATTTCACTGATATAGCGGATTCCGGTCATTTACTTTTTATTTATTAATATATTGAATTATTTCTCCATTACTTAGCATAAATTTACATAAAGAATTTAAGCCAATAAAAAGCCCGATAAATCGGGCTTTTTATTTAGCGATGTAAAATCACTTATTTTTTATCTGGTAAAGCATACGCAACAAGGTAATCACCAAGTTTTGTACCAAATGAACCATGACCACCAGCCATGATCACAACATATTGTTTACCATTTGCTTCATAAGTCATTGGAGTCGCTTGACCACCTGCTGGTAGACGACCTTCCCACAAAGTATCACCATTCGTTACATTGATTGCACGGATATAGTTATCTTGTGTTGCGCCTACAAACATGACATTACCAGCAGTCGAGATTGATCCACCAAGACCCGGTACACCAATTTTCACAGCAGGTAATTGGAACAATTTCGGTAAACTGTCACGAATTGTACCAATACGTTTTTTCCAGACCACTTCATGTGTATTTAAATCTACACCCGCAGTAAAGCCCCATGAAGGTTGTTTACAAGGTAAGCCAAGTGGTGACAAGAATGCTTTGATTTCCACCCCATAAGGTACGCCATACATCGGTTGCACGCCTTGTTCAGTACCCGCACCTTTCGCAGTTTGCTCACGGTTTGGATCTGTAGGAATCAACTTAGTGACAAATGGCAAGCCAATTGGGTTCATCACAGCAACTTGACGGTCTTGGTTCACCGACATACCACCCCATTCGAATACCCCAAGGTTACCAGGGAATACCAATGTGCCATTTTCAGATGGTGGTGTATAAATACCGTCGTAGTTTAATGATTTGAAATACACACGACACATCAACTGGTCAAACATAGTGGCACCCCACATTTGTTTATCAGTCAATTTATCTTTTGGTGCTAAATCAAAATCAGAGAACGGTTGAGTTGCAGAATAATGCTCACCTTTAGTTTGTGGACCACGTTTTACAGTTTGTGGAACCGCTTTTTCAGTGATTGGCACAATCGCTTTACCGGTACGACGGTCAAGGACGAATGCATTACCTGTTTTGGTTAAGACATAGATCGCAGGAACAGTATTACCTGATTTATCTTTGATATCTGCCAATGAAGGTTGTGATGGTACATCCATATCCCACAAATCATGATGCGTGGTTTGGAAATTCCAAATTAATTTACCTGTTGATGCATTTAATGCCAACATTGAGTTTGCATAGCGTTCATCTAATGGCGTACGGTGACCACCAAAAATGTCTGGTGTGCCTACACCTGTTGGCACATAAACGATGTCAAGTTTTTCGTCATATGCTAAAGGTGCCCATGCATTCGGTGAGGCTACAGAGTATTTTTGACCTTCGCCTGGCATGGCATTTGGATCTTCCGCCCCTGTATCAAAGATCCACAATAATTCACCGGTATTGACATCATAACCACGGATGACACCAGATGGCTCTTTAGTCGAGAAGTTATCGGTAGTTGAACCGCCAATCACAATGGTTGTGCCAGTAACCACTGGAGGTGAAGTTGGGATATAACCACCCGGATACGGATAAGGCATATCTTTTTGTAGATCGACTTCGCCGTTATGACCAAAATCACTACATGCTTTACCTGTGTCAGCATTGACTGCAACCAAACGACCATCATTTACAGGCAAGATCACTTTGCGCGGACATTCAGTTGAAGTCGAGCGTTTGTTCTCTAAGCTTTTTGCAAACTGAGTGGTATTTGCTGCGTCAAAATAAGACACACCACGACATGTTAAATGTTGATAGGTATTGTCCGCTTTAAGTTTAGGATCGAATGCCCATTTTTGTTTACCTGTCGCAGGATCAAGTGCAATTAAACGTTGGTGAGTTGTACACATAAACATGTCATTGCCGACTTTAATCGGAGTGACTTGGTTTGTGGTTTCACCTGAGTCATTTTCTGTTGGTAACTCACCTGTACGGAAAGTCCATGCTACTTCTAAATCTTTAACGTTGTCGCTATTGATTTGGGTGAGTGGAGAATAACGTACACCTCCTTGTGTACGACCATAGGCAGGCCAATCTTCAGGAGCAATACCCTCAATCGCTTTGGCTGTTTGAGGTTGTGCATTTTTAATCTCACCGTGAATTTCTTGCGGATCATTAAAAATTGAATAGATCATCACGATAATCGCAATCACCAGTGTGCCTGATAATGTAATTTTCGCAGTTTTGCCATTTTCCATACCGCGTGTCACGGCAGGAATCAGTAACCAAAGGCCCAATAAGCCTAAAATATCAAAACGCGGTGCAAGTGCCCAAAAGTCAGAACCTGCCTCCCAAAGTCCCCAAATCACTGTACCCAGCATCAACGCTGCATAAATGTATAAAGAACTGTTTTGAATTTTTCTTAAGTATATTGCTGAAGCCAGCATTAACAGGCCGGCGATAATGTAGTACCAAGAACCGCCAAGGACTGCCAGCCAGATACCACCAATCAATAGAACTAAGGCGAAAATTGCCATCACAACGACGGTAAATGTTCGCATCCCAGTTCCAGTAGATGGGTTGCTCATGTTGACCACCTCTATTGTCGAATGTTGTATTTGGTGCGTGAAACACATTCAACACACCACCGTTTTTATGTCGCAAAGAGAAGTTGTTACAAAAACAATTCAAGGGAAAATATCGTAATTTTTCTCAGAATTACCGAATTGCTTTTATAAGAACTCTAATTTGACATCAATTAAAATGCTGTTTGAAATTTGATACCGCCGACCCACGCATTCTCACCATTTTTGTAAGCACCGACGTGACGGATATATTGAATATTTGGACGAATAGTCAGCCAGTTTGCTGCATGAATACCGTAGTAAATTTCTGCGTCATACTCTTCACTTTGTAGACCGCGTGCATCAACGCTGTTATTGGCAATATTGGCATCATTCACATCATCATTAATGCTGATACGACCTAAACCAATCGCAATTTCATCCTGAGGACGTGCATCGAATGCACCTTTGTAGACCAAGCCAATGTTTTGCATATCACTCACATTATTGGTGTCTGAGTCATGCACGGTGACATTCACAAAACCGCTTAAGCCACGTGAAGCATCGTCTTTGTGTGCTGTCAGTTGCTGTTTCGCCACAATCCAACCACCTTGATGGTGATCTTTTTCATTTATTGGGCTATCAATGACATCGGCATCAGCGGTACTGTAGTAGTAACCTGCACGGTATTCACCCGGAAGCTTTTGTGTCCCCACTTTTGGAGTCCACACTACTTCAGCAGGAATAATCGCACCTTTTGAACCATCGGTACTCAAGTTCCAACCTTTACCACGTTTTAGATTTTCAGGGTTGTATTCATAAACCCCGACTTGTGCATAGAGTTCAGGCTGAATGTTATATTTCACGCGAGCAGCCCATTGGCTGACTGGCCAGTTGTACCATTGGTCACCGACCCAGTTACCCACTTGTGAACCACAAAGTGCTAAGTTTTGAAAGTCACAGTCAAAGCTGTTGAAATCTTCACCTTCACCAAAACGACCGACTTTAATATCTAATTTTTGGTCTAAGAATTTTTTCTTGATCCAAAAATCAGTCAAACGCCAAGTTTGACCACGACCCCACACTTCTTGTGTTGCACTTAAATGACCATTTAATGCATCTGAAGTTTGAGACAATGAACGACCATTACGTTCAGTGATATTGATTTGCGCTTCGGTATCTTTCCAACCCGCAATTTTTTCTAAATCGAGATGTGCCCCGATCGCGAATTGGTCCGCATATTCAGTGCCATGGCCAGAAGCATGCTTTGCATCTAACAAAGTGGCTAATTCGCCACCATAACTAAAACTAAAATCGTAACCTTTCTGTTGGAGAGCTGTTCGTTGACCGTTCCAATCACCGAACATCCATGGGCTTTCAGAACTGAAAGCATCTGCAGTAGTTGCCGCTTGGGTTGCTGAACCCGCAAGCATTATTCCGAGGCTAAGATATAAAGATCCAAGTTTACTCACAGCTATTTTCATTTGGAGACCTATATACCAATTGTGTTAATAGTTCATATAATACTCTCACATTTGTATAATTTATTTATTTTTTTGTTAACAACTCTCAATATTTACATAGATGTTTATCTAATTAAGAGATTTTAAAGGTTTTATTGTTTAACTTATCACTTTTTTTTATACCATTCATAACCAATTATCCGCACCTAAAGTTTTACCCACATGGGTATAAATCAATGCTGATCTAGAAAATTTAATCGGACATGCCAGTTGAGTTTGTGTCATTGTGTCGCCTTCTTGTAGCGGAACTTCAACACACCAATGCCGCTCTTGGGCCAATTGTGAATTTAGAGCTTCGTCCAAACTTAAAACTGGTTCCACACAGACATCTTGAGAGGCAAAAATCTTTTTCCACTCAGCCCATGTTTTGGTTAGTATTTTTCGGGCAATTGCATGCTTAATTTCAGTCTGGTCTTGCGGATCAAATGACATGCCTTGCGTTGCTAAAGCGGGTAAATCTAGAATTTGCGCCAATCCATGTAAAAACTGTGGCTCCAAACCACCTATAGACAGATAGCGACCATCTTGGGTTCGATAATAGTCATAGAAACTTCCGCCATTCAGATGTGCCGTCTCTGCCGCGGTTACCGCATTGGCAGCCAATACGCCAGCTGCAGCCATATTGTTCAATGCGACAGCGCAATCGGTCATGGAAATATCAATATATTGTCCTAAGCCGCTCCGGTAACGCTCAATCACCGCAGCTAAGATGCCAGTAATCGCATGCATTGATCCACCTGCTACATCGGCAATTTGAATCCCCATCGGTGGCGGGCCACTATCTTGGCGTCCGCTATGACCTGAAATGCCTGATAAAGCCAAGTAATTGATGTCATGCCCTGCACGGTCTTTGTAATGTCCGGTTTGACCATAACCCGTAATCGAGCAGTAAATAAGTCGCGGATTAATTTCGGCCAAATCTGCATAATCCAAACCCAAGCGTTGCATAACACCTGGACGAAATTGTTCTACCACAATATCAAAATCTGAAATTTTGGCTTTGATCAATTCAATACTTTTCGGATCTTTTAAATCTAATGCGATGGATTGTTTATTGCGATTTAAATAACTATGCGCTGTGGCTTGCCCATTGGCATAAGGTGGCATCAAACGAACCAGATCGGGACGCGTCGGTGACTCAATATGCACAACTTCCGCACCCATGTCAGCCAAATACAAGGTCGCAAATGGCCCTGGGAGTAATGTCGAAAAGTCGAGTACTTTCAATCCTTTTAAAGCAGCTTCCATGGATATTTTTCTCTAATTGTGTAGATTTTTTATCCATGGTAGAAATATAAAATGATTAAAACAATGTCATGTTCAGCCATTTACCTTGATAGTTTCGGCAATTTACCATGTAAAAATGGCAAAACCGCTGTTGTAAATTGCCATGATTTCTTTTTTTAGCGTCATTTAGGTCAAACATTTGTGAACATTAAAGAGACTGAAGGATTAAACATGAGTCGTGATACGATCAGTATCCATTTCGTCAACGCAGCCTTAACTGGTGTGAAACGTCTCGGCATGGATGTCGAAACTTTATTGTCTCATGTTGGCATTGAGGCTGAACTTCTACGCCAACCCAAAGCGCGTATTTCACCTGAACAATACACACGTTTTATTAAAATGTTGTGGATGGTGACTCAAGACGAACATGTCGGTTTTGATATTCAACCGCGCCGCTTGGGTACTTTTGCCATTATGTGCCAATTGATTATTCATGCAAAAACCCTCGGTGATGCACTCGAATTGTCTTCGCAGTTCTACAAACTGTTTGGTGATGAATGGTCGGTGACACTAGAACGTGATAAGCACGAAGCACGTTTAGTTCCTCAAATTCCAAAATCTATGGACCCAGACCATTTCATTACAGAAAGTATGCTGATGATTTGGCATGGTCTCGCTTCTTGGTTGATTGAACGTCGTCTGCCTTTAGAGCGTGTTCACTTCGGTTATGAACGTCCTGAACATGCTGACGAATATGATGCCTTGTTTTTTGCACCTGTCATGCAGTTTGATACACCACGAACTGAAATTACATTTGCAGCGGATTATTTAGATTTACCCATTCGTCAAAACGAAGAAACGCTTGAAGAATTCTTAAAAGCGGCTCCTGCACAGTTATTGGTTAAATTTAAAAATACCAATTCATTAACATCTCGTATCCGTGATGTGCTGAAGAGTCAAATTGGCGAAGAAATGCCAACCTTGAACGATGTTGCTTCAATGCTGTATCTATCGCCGCAAACACTACGTCGTCGTTTAGCCGCTGAAGGTAAGAGCTACCAAGGTGTAAAAGATGCTTTACGTCGAGATGCTGCAATTCACTTATTGCTTAATCCAGACTTAACGCTTGAAGATGTTGCACAGCAAGTCGGCTTTAGTGAAACCAGTACTTTCCACCGTGCATTTAAAAAGTGGACCGGTGTAACACCAGGCCTATATCGCCAATTACATGGTTATCATTAAGCAATATTCAAAAATAGCATTCTCTAAAACCTGATCGAGATCAGGTTTTTTTATTTCGGAAAATCTGCACGTTGTTTTTGACAAAGCAATGGATCGACGGGCGTGATCACGCGTTTGCCATCCTGTATCCGATACATTTCTGCCTTGGTCACATGATCATTTCGATCATACTCACAGGCTAAACCGCCCGTCCCCTCATCTGAGGGATGAATGCCATAGATCATATAAACATAAAAACCGATCATGCATACAAAACCTAAGCAGCCTACTAGTACTAGCCAAGCCAGACCTTTCAACACTCGCTTCACATTTTTATGCATAAGCTGATCTTCAATTTGTACTGAATCGATAGCAACTGATCTTAGCCGATCCTCGCTTTCAATATGCAGGTTGATTTTTATCTTATTCAGCAGCAAGCGTTGACCAAAAATATCAAACGACTCACCCGTTCTCATCATTGCACTGGCTTGATTAATCCGTACACTCAAAAAACCAATAAAAATTTATAGATCATAGGGACAGGATTATGAGCGAGGCTTACATCATTGATGCCATTCGCACACCGCGCGGCAAAGGAAAAAAAGACGGTTCACTACATGCCGTTAAACCGATTAGCCTACTGACCGGTTTATTGAACGAATTACAAAACCGACATCAATTTGACACCGCTGCAGTAGACGACATTGTACTGGGCTGCGTGACCCCCATTGGTGACCAAGGTGCGGACATTGCCAAAACCGCAGCCATTGCAGCCGGTTGGGATAATGATGTTGCAGGCGTTCAGATCAACCGTTTTTGCGCCTCAGGTTTAGAAGCAGTCAATATGGCTGCGCAAAAGGTCCGCTCTGGCTGGGAAGACCTTGTGGTGGCTGGCGGTGTAGAGTCGATGTCTCGTGTGCCGATGGGCTCAGATGGCGGTCCTTGGGCGCTTGACCCTGAAACCAATATGGCCTGTGATTTTATTCCACAAGGCATTGGAGCCGATTTAATTGCCACCATTGACGGTTACAGCCGAGCAGATGTGGATGCCTTTGCAGCCAACTCTCAGCAAAAAGCCGCAGCAGCTCAAGCCAATGGTTATTTTGACCAATCTGTCGTTCCTGTTAAAGACAAAGCAGGCGTGACAGTTTTAGCCAAAGATGAATTTATTAAACCAACGACCACAGCAGAAGGCTTGGGCAAACTCAACCCAAGTTTTGCCATGATGGGGCAAATGGGCTTTGATGCCATCGCCTTGCAAAAATATCCTGAAGTCGGCGCAGTCAACCATGTACACCATGCGGGGAACTCATCGGGCATCGTTGATGGTGCTGCCGTAGTATTGCTTGCCTCTGAAAAAGCGATCAAAGAACAAGCCCTAAAACCGCGTGCCAAAGTGCTTGCCACTGCATTGGTGGGTGCAGACCCAACCATTATGCTGACTGGCCCTGCACCTGCTGCACGTAAAGCCTTAGCTAAAGCTGGCTTAACCATTGATGATATTGACCTATTTGAAGTGAACGAAGCTTTTGCAGCAGTCGTGATGCGTTTTATTACCGAACTCAAGGTTGATCCTACCAAAGTCAATGTGAATGGCGGTGCAATTGCATTAGGACATCCGCTGGGTGCAACAGGCGCCATGATTTTAGGCACCCTGATGGATGAACTAGAACGCCAAGGTAAAAAACGCGGCTTAGCAACACTTTGCGTGGGTGGCGGTATGGGCATCGCAACGATTATTGAGTTGGTATAAGGAGAATAAAAATGAGCGCAATTCAATTTGAAAAAAATGCCGACAATATCGTCATTTTAACTTTAGATTCTCCAAACCAATCCGCAAACACAATGAATGCAGACTTCCGCACGGCACTGGCTGAAACGGTAGACAAACTGCAAGCAGATGAAAATATTGCAGGGATTATTTTCCGTTCCGCAAAAAAAACCTTCTTTGCCGGCGGCGACTTAGACGAACTGATTCAAGCTACACCTGAGCATGCAACTGAATTCTTCAATATGATTGAAGAGATGAAAGCCAAACTGCGTTATATCGAAACCCGTGGCATTCCTGTTGTTGCAGCTTTAAATGGCACGGCGCTTGGCGGTGGTTGGGAGTTAGCTCTTGGCTGTCATTATCGAATCGCACTGAATGATGCTAAGGCAAAATTTGGCTTACCTGAAGTAACTTTAGGCTTACTGCCAGGCGGTGGCGGTATTGTACGCATGGTCCGTTTATTGGGTCTGCAAAATGCATTTCCGCTCTTGATGGAAGGCAAACAAATTGGTGTCGAAAAAGCCAAATCATTGGGACTGATTCAAGACACTGCTGATAGCCTTGAAGACCTGATGGACAAAGCCATTGCGTGGGTGAAAGCCAATCCAAAATCACAGCAGCCCTTTGATGTAAAAGGCTATAAAATTCCGGGCGGTACGCCATCGACTCCTGCTGTGGCGCAAATGCTCGCCATTGCCCCCGCTATGCTACGTGACAAAACCAAGGGCTGTTACCCTGCGCCTGAAGCCATTATGTCGGCTGCTGTTGAAGGCGCTCAGGTCGATGTTGATACGGCGCTCACGATTGAATCACGTTACTTTACTTACCTTGCAACCGGTCAAATTTCTAAAAATATGATCGGCACCTTCTGGCATGGTCTCAACGCTATTAAGTCTGGTGCAAGTCGTCCAAAAGACGTCGCGAAATGGCAAGCCACCAAAGTTGGTATTTTAGGCGCAGGCATGATGGGTGCAGGCATCGCTTATGCCACAGCATCAAAAGGCATTGCAGTTGTACTCAAAGATGTTTCTGTAGAAGCTGCTGAAAAAGGCAAAGCCTATAGCCAAAAACTGCTGGATAAAAAAGTAACTCAAGGCCGTTTAAGTGCAGAAAAACGTGATCAAGTCTTAGGCCTGATACATGCCACTGCAAATGCGGCAGATTTACAAGGCTGCGACTTGATCATTGAAGCTGTATTTGAAAATGTCGAATTGAAAGCCAAAGTGACACAAGAAGCAGAAGCCTATCTGGCAGAGAGTGGTATTTTTGCGTCCAATACTTCTACATTGCCGATTTCAGGCTTGGCGAATGCATCTCAAGATCAAGCAAAATTTATCGGGCTGCATTTCTTTAGCCCTGTCGACAAAATGCAATTGGTCGAAATCATTAAAGGCAAAAATACATCAGCAGACACTTTGGCTAAAGCCTTTGACTTTGTGCAGCAAATTGGTAAAACGCCTATTGTAGTCAATGACAGTCGCGGGTTCTTTACCAGCCGTGTCTTTGGCACTTTTGTACAAGAAGGTTTACGTCTATTGGCTGAAGGCGTACACCCTGCCCGCATTGAAATGGCAGCGCTGAAAGCTGGCATGCCTGTAGGCCCATTGGCTATTCAAGATGAAGTGTCTTTAACGCTGTCTGAGCATGTTGCGGCCGAGACACGTAAAGCCTTGCAAGCCGAAGGCAAAGACCTACCACGTTCAGGTGCGGATGAGGTGATTCAGACAATGATTCATGAGTTCGGACGTAAAGGTAAAGCTGCCGGCGCAGGTTTTTATGAATATCCTGAAGGCGGTAAAAAGCACCTCTGGGATGGCTTGAGCAAATGGCAGAATGATAATGCTATTTCTGAACAGGAAATGATAGACCGCTTCCTGTTTGTACAGTCACTTGATACCTTACGCTGCCTAGAAGAAGGTGTTTTGCAGTCGACAGTCGATGGCAATGTCGGTTCAATCTTCGGGATTGGTTTTGCCCCTTGGACAGGTGGTGCACTTCAATTTTTAAATCAATATGGTTTGGAAAAAGCGTTACTTCGTGCCAATACACTAGAAGCAAAATATGGCGAACGCTTCAAAGCACCGCAATTGCTGAAAGACAAAATGGCGAAAGCTGAGCAGATTTAATTATTCATTTTGAGCATGCAAATTTTGCTGTTCAATCACATCAAAAGGAGCTTCGGCTCCTTTTTATTTTCCTTCTCAGTCGCGTGTTTGCAAACAAGTCTAGAATTTACGCGAACTCTCATCTGTTTTATGTTATAAAGTAACAAGTTTTTTGATTTCTTTTTATCCGATTGAGTAGCTTGTTATGACTGATCATACTTCTCCTGAAAAATCACCGTGGGGCTGGAAGGCACTGATTATCTTCTGTATTTTAGGTGCGCTATTCATGGGTATTTTCTGGCTTGCTGTGACCAATGAACCAGACTATATGCCGAGCCAACAGAAAAAAGACAATACTCAACAGCATGCATTTAAAAATGCCCCTGTGATGTCAGAAGAAGCATTGAAAAAGGCGCAAGCTGATCAAGCAGCTCGTGAAGCTTCTGCGCCGACTGCAGCAGATATGCAGATGACTGAAGAACAACATGCACATATGGATGACATGAGCCCTGAACCTACTGCATCGAATGATCATAGTCACTAAGCTTTGACCTCATCTATATAAAAAAACGCTTAAAATATTAAGCGTTTTTTTATTTATAGATGTCCAATTTTAAGTATTTAAGCTAAAGCCATGTACATATCTTGATGCGGAATACCACAATCTAAATATTCATCACCTTCAACAACAAAACCCAACACTGCATAAAAAGGGATAGCATGCACTTGTGAAGATAGTTTTAAATATTCACGTTGCTCTAATGTCGCTTGTTCGATAATGGCTTGCATCAAGATTTTACCAATACCCTGACCGCGATAGGCCTTTAAAACAGCAACACGACCTATACTGTTATTTTTCAACAAACGAGCAGTTGCAACAGCTTTCATCCCATCATGAACAATAAAATGCAGTGAAATCGCATCTTCTGCATCCCACTCATCCGCGGGCGATATCTGCTGTTCTAAAATAAAGACCTGTTCACGTATCGGTCGAGCTGCAGATGCCAGTTGCTCCCACGGTCCGAATTGAATATTTAACTGCTGCATCCCCTCATCCTTTAGCATTTACAGCCAATATCTTGCTGGTCCCATTGATCATTCAACAATAATTCTAACGAATGCTTTTGAATGCCATACATGTCTTTTAAAGCTTGGATCTGCGCCAATACCGCTTGATCAGGTTCGACATAGTCTGCACGTTTGGTTGCCAAGATCATTTTATTTTTACTGGTATGTTCAAGTGCCACAAATTCAAAGACTTTGGTTTCATAACCATATGCTTTCAATAAAAGTGCACGAATCGTGTCAGTAAGCATCTCTGCTTGCTGGCCTGCATGAATACCAAATTGCAACATCGGTGCAAGTACTTGCGGCGCTTTCAATTGCGGACGCAGTTCTTTATGACAACACGGCGCACACATGATCATTTGCGCATTTAATCGAATACCGGTATGAATCGCAAAGTCCGTTGCCACATCACAGGCGTGCAGCGCAATCATGACATCTAAGCGCTCAGGCGCATAGGTACGAACATCGCCTTGGAAAAAATCCAGTTGGCTGAAATTCGACTGCTGCGCAATGCTTTGGCAAAATTCCACCATTTTCGGATTTAGCTCAACCCCTGTCACTTTAGGCACTTGCTGGTGTTTTGCTAAATAATCATATAATGCAAAAGTCAGATAGCCTTTACCTGAACCAAAATCTACAACATGTAGAGATTGATCGGTTTCTTTGATCTGGCTTAAAGCACCTGAAAAAATTTCTACAAATTTATTAATTTGTTTCCATTTACGTGCCATGCTCGGAATAATTTGTGCTTTTGCATCCGTAATACCGAGTGGCTGTAAGAAATAACTGTTTTGATCGACATAGCGATGTTTTGCTCGATCATGCCCTTGCTGCTCCGTAGGATTTTTCCCAAAAGCAGGCTGCTTTTTGCTAATGCTTAGCATCACTTTCTTTTTATTTTTTTTGAGCTGAATTTCTTCATCCAAGGTCATCAGGTTGGCTTGCTTACAACAGCTTAATAAACTTTCGACTTGTTGATACGCAGATGCGATTGGATAGTTTTTGGTGATATCTTGAGTTTTGTAACGATATAAACAGCTGAGAAATGACTCACCTTGCAGCGAAATGACTCGTAAGGTCATTTTTTCTAATTGGTCTAATTCACCTTTATACTGACTCAAGATCATGCGATCAAAACGCTGTGTTTCAATGGCTTGCTGAAAGGCTGCTAAAAATTGCTGCTCTTGCGTAGAGGGAGAAGCCAAAGATGACATAATATAAACCTAGATAAATTTGCAAAACAATTTTAAATCTTCTTACACCAAAAGCAAAATTGAATTACTATACACTTGTATATTTAAATTATTATAAAAGATACGTTATGAATGCTCCCCACCTTTTAGCTTATGACCCAGCTGAAGAAAGACTGAATTTCTATACCCATGCTTTCGGTGCAGCGTTGTCTGCCATCGCAGGTATCCTACTGATTTTAAAAGGATCATATCTTCCAACTGGACAATGGCTTGCACTTTGGGTGTATGCATTCAGTATGCTGTTATTGTTTTCAGCCTCGAGTCTATATCACTTCGCAAAATCTCCTGAGCGCCGTGGTTGGTACAAAAAACTCGACCATACCGCAATCTATTATTTAATTGCAGGCACTTATACCCCGTTTCTGGCAATCGCATTGCCTACCGCAAAAGCGCATTATTTACTCATTGCACTGTGGGTCATTGCTGCAATTGGAACACTATTCAAATTAATTTTCATTCATCGTTTTCAAAAGATTTCGTTGATTGCCTATTTGGTGATGGGATGGCTTGCAGTACTGGTAATGGATGATATGCAACGCTTTTTATCTGATCAAGCTTTAACCTACCTGATCATTGGCGGGCTATCTTATACAATCGGTGCATTGTTTTATGCCTTAAAAAAGGTAAGATATACACACGCTATCTGGCATATTTTTGTATTGATAGGTGCAGGATCACATTTCCTGTCGATTTATCTCTACGTGATATAACCCACTGACACTGCATTCTTTAGTGACCCTAATTCCGCAGTCCGTAAGTTGGTATTTCGTATTTTTTTAAGAAATTACGCCTTTTTTAAAAAGATTACGCTTTTAAAACTAAGTTCAATTATTTTTAGTAAGTGTAAGGTCCACCATGGCGTCTTCAAGTGCTGCTGCCACTGAACAGCAACCAACAAATTCAAAATTCCGCGTACTTACAGCAAGTCTTGTAGGTACCACAATCGAATTCTTCGATTTCTACATCTATGCAACTGCGGCTGTAATTATCTTCCCGCATCTGTTCTTCCCTGCAAGTACAGATCCAACAACCGCAACAATTCAATCTTTAGCAACGTTTGCGATTGCCTTTATTGCTCGCCCGATTGGTGCAACATTCTTTGGCCATTTAGGTGACCGTATCGGTCGTAAAGCCACATTAGTTGCCGCTCTCCTCACCATGGGGATTTCTACAGTATGTATCGGCTTGCTTCCAACCTATGCTCAAATTGGTATCGCTGCTCCGCTCATGCTTGCACTTTGTCGCTTAGGTCAAGGTCTTGGTTTAGGTGGTGAATGGTCAGGTGCCGTGCTGCTTGCAACTGAAAATGCGCCAGAAGGCAAACGTGCTTGGTATGGTATGTTCCCTCAATTGGGCGCGCCAATCGGCTTTATTCTTGCAACAGGCTCATTCTTGACCTTAGGTCACTTCATGTCTGAAGCTGAGTTTATGCAATGGGGTTGGCGTATTCCATTCATTGCAAGTGCGCTATTGGTGATTGTCGGTCTGTGGATTCGTTTAAAATTACATGAAACACCAGCGTTCCAAAAAGTATTGGATAAGCAAAAAGAAGTAAATATTCCGTTCAAAGAAGTGATCACTAAGCACTGGGGGATGTTAATTCTCGGTACGATTGCTGCGATTTGTACATTCGTTGTGTTCTACTTAACCACAGTATTCGCTTTACAATGGGGTACAACCCAGCTTGGTTACACACGTGAAGAATTTTTAAAACTTCAACTGGTTGCCACACTTTGTTTCGCTGCCTTCATTCCACTTTCTGCTGTATTTGCTGAAAAATTTGGTCGTAAAACGACTTCGATTGCGGTATGTGTTGTATCTGCATTGTTTGGCTTAGTCTTCTCAAGCATGCTTGAGTCTGGCAGTACTGCGATGGTGTTCTTATTCCTATGTATCGGTCTTGCGATCATGGGTTTAACCTATGGTCCAATTGGTACGGTATTGTCTGAAATCTTCCCAACGTCTGTACGTTACACAGGTTCAGCTTTAACCTTTAACATGGCTGGTATTTTTGGTGCATCTTTCGCGCCATTGATCGCAACTAAACTTGCAACTGGCTATGGTTTATATGCAGTAGGTTACTACCTAACTGCGGCATCAATCCTTTCATTGATCGCGTTCTTAATGATTCGCGAAACTAAAAATGATGATGTGAATAATCAGGTTTAATCTGCACATAATAAAAAAGCCAGCACCTATTGCTGGCTTTTTTATGTCTCAAATTGAGTCAATGAACTGATGAATACTCTGTAGTTGACAGCATTTTAAATAATTAAATTCATGCATGCAGCTTAGATCCCACTGAGTAGCAATACACATCTTATGTTGCAAGACACGGTCATTCACTCAACTTCAAACTGCAAATGTCTGATGGCACGGTTCAATTTTATTAACAAAACAAGGTTTGTAGCTCTTCATCAAGAGGAACAATCACCAAAAATTTTATCAATCTTGAACGGTAGGATTTGATTAAACCAACTCGATAATATCAATGGTCGGTGGCACGAGAAAACGAAAAGGTACACCAACCATCCCCGTACCGACAGTGACAAAGACATCTGCATTGTCATGCTGATATAGCCCTTTTTTGTGGCCTAAAATGGACACTTTTTTCATTACATAATCGGTCAACCATGGCAATTCCACTTGTCCACCATGGGTATGACCCGACAACATCAATGGTCGTCCTGGCAGTTTAGGTACCATATCAACGGTATCTGGATTATGCGACAAAATGATCCAAGGCTTATCCTGTGGCAATTCTGGCAAATAGCGCATATCGGCTTTACCTGCCCATAAGTCCCCAACGCCTAATAAGCGAAACTCATTAAACTCAACCACCTGCCCTTCGATGTCCACCACATGATTACTTTCTAATGCATGTTTTAACAGCGCTTGAATAGGCGGACCGGGATATTGCTCATCATGATTACCATTCACCGAATAAATTGGAGCAATAATTTTTTTTAGTACGGCCAGCTCTTCAGCTAACTTATTTTCTGGCTCGTAAGTCCAATCCCCTGCAACCACGACCAAATCAGGATTTTGTGCATTGATCTTATCGACGATCATTTTTAACTGACGTTCATGACCTGAAAATAAACCAATGTGTAAATCACCAATTAAAGCAATGCGAACTGGCTTTAATAATTGTCGTGTTTCATGCAATTGATATTGGCATTTTTTCACCTGAATCATGTGCGGCTCGATAAATCGGGCATAGCACAAAAGCCCCGTAACAGCACCGACAAAAATCGCTTCATGTAGTGAATAATAGCCACTCCAGCCTGCATAAAAGCTAAAGAAGAATAAAGGGATAAGTAAATACGAAAGATAGAATGCCAACAAATGTACGAAGGCTTTAAACGGATGAATCGTTTCCGTGCGCGACTGACTTAACCAAGCTTGGGATATTGCCCAAACGCCCAGCACAGCCAACCCGATATAAAAATACATCACTACGGAATCTAATTCCCACATACATTTGCTCTACAATTTGCCTAACGAGAAAACTCGGTCACTATATTTATCTTTTCACAGCTGACACTTATACTCAAATCAAATTTTTTTTAGTATGTCTAACAGTATGAACTCAGCTACACCGAAACAGCAAAACTTGCCCTTCATACACAACCACACTAAGGCGGTTTTGCTGAGTTGTAGCCTTGCTTTGACTTTATCTGCATGTAGTACCTTGCCTAAACAGCAAACTCAACCTGTGGAATATGCCTTTAATACCCCGACAGACGATACTAGCCTTGCCAAAATTGTGTTGCCGCTACGTGAACAAAATCCGAACTTAACTGGTTACCACGTTCTGTATGACCCATTAGAAGCCTTAGCGGCTCGAATCGAGCTAATCAATAAGGCCGAAAAAAGTTTAGATTTACAATACTATATTTGGGATAACGACAAAATTGGTGCTTTGGCCCTACATGCCATGATCAAAGCTGCAGATCGTGGGGTCAAAATTCGTTTATTGGTCGATGACAATAATGCAAAAAAAATGGAAGGCATTTATATGGCACTCGACCAACATACCAATATTGATGTCAAACTGTATAACCCGTACCGCTTCCGACATTTCCGCCCTGTCGATATGGTGTTGGATCTAAAACGCATCAACCGTCGTATGCACAACAAAAGCTTTATTGCAGACAATCAAATTGCTCTGATTGGTGGTCGCAATATGAGTAACCAATACTATAACGTCAGTGATAATTATCAATTTTCCGATGTCGACGTCATGTTGGTCGGTGCGGCATCCGATGAAATCATTCATTCTTTTGACGAATATTGGAATGATGACTATGCCTTTCCAGTACGCCAATTGGTCAATCCACGCCACTATAGCTTGCGCTTTGACAGTCTCAAACAACAACTCGATGACTATAACCAAGAAGCCACTGTGGTCAATTATTTGGATTTAGCCAACCGTTCACATGCCTTTGATGACTGGCTCAACAATAAAATCCAATTTGACTGGGTTAAAGCCGAAGTGGTCAAAGATTCCCCAAGCAAAATCAAATCTAAGGCTAAAAAAGAAGAGCACCTCAACTTTCAGCTCCTCAACCGTTTAGATAAACCGGAACAAAGTGTCGATATCGTTTCAGCCTACTTTGTCCCAGAAAAAAAAGGGGCTGAACGCCTAAAAAACCTTCGTGCAGATGGCGTAAAAGTCAGAGTCTTGACCAACTCATTCCAGGCCAATGACGTACCATTGGTTCATGCTTTTTATAGCAAATATCGTCAAGATCTCTTGGAACACGACGTTCAACTCTATGAATTTCTCTCTAGACCTGATGCAGAAAACCTCAACACCAATACCAAAGAGTTGGCGGAAAAATCTAAAGTTAGTCTAAAAGGTTTAAGCCGTTCAAGCCTGCATGCCAAACTGATGGCAATTGATGAAAAACAAGTCTTTATCGGCTCATTTAACTTTGATCCACGTTCAGCATATTTAAATACTGAAATTGGGGTATTACTGAATAGCCCACGCTTAGCCAAAGCCGTCCACTACACCATGGATGAAAATTTAAGTAAATATGCCTATAAGTTAGTGCTCAATGCAGACCAACAGATCAATTGGAAAATTAAGCTGTCAAATGGTCAAACGCGTATTTATCCACGTGAACCGAAAATCAAGTGGTGGCAAAAAGCAGGGGTGAAATTTATCTCTTGGTTGCCGCTCGAAGGCTTTATGTAAGGATTGTGCTGCAAAGGCATCCCCTTGCAGCCTGTATCATTAAATTATTTAGCTTCAACTGGAACTGGCGCTTTAAGAACTTTAGCTTGAAGCTCTGCTAATCCCTGATTCATTTTTTGCTGCACTTCTTGTGTCAGACTGTCAACAGTATGACCTGCCGAATCAATTGCGGGCAATGTCATCAGATGCGCTGTGACTTTCGGCATTTCTAAGACATTTTTGACATGTCGATCAAAGCTAATGTCTCCGACATATGGCGCAATATTATCGAGTTCACCGTCCTGATTCACATAGCAAATTAAGCAAATTTGGACTGGACGTTCGGCTTCAATTGCCGCACCTAAAATACGACCATGAATTTTTTTAATTTTGCTGCCATCTGAAGTGGTGGCTTCTGGGAAAAAGAGTACCGGCGTATCTTGTTTTAAGAAGCCTGTAATTTGTTCTTTAATTTTAATCGAGTCGCCAGAGCCACGCTTAATAAATAAGGTGCCACCGCCTTTTGCCAAATTACCCAGCACTGGCCATTTTTCAATCTCAGCTTTCGCCAAAAAGAAAACACGTGCGCCAGAACCCAAAACTGCCACATCTAACCATGAAATATGATTACTTACCCAAAGGGCTGGTTGACGTGGAATTTCGCCATGCACTTTGACTTCAAGATTAAATACTTTGCATAACTTGCGACAAAAATACTGTACATAGCGGGTATTTTGCGGGTTATTCGGGTCTTTATACAATTGATGACGATAAACCAAATAAAAACCCTGCGTCACGGCAACAGCTGCTGCACCGACTTTTTTACAATACAAATAAAATTTTGAAAACACATTAATTTGCGATGTATTGACGATTTGAGGTTGATTCATAAACGGTTCACTAAAAGGACACGGTGCCACAATTTGGCGTAAATTTTCATCATCATATACCGAAGACAGTTTTTTTGCATTGATCATAAAAACCGAAGTCGAAGATAATATTTTCCCATTTTAATCGTTTTTAAAAATCAAATATTATTTTTATATCGGTTTTAAAGGTTAAAATTATGAATCATTCATATTCAGACAATCCCCCTATTTCTTCATGGCAAGCGTTAAAAGCCATTGCTTGTTTTTCATTGATATATGTGAGTGTGCTTTTCTTATTGGCGCTGAGCTTTCGAAGCTTTCTCTAATTGAATAGCACGACATACAGAACTTAGCCATTAATCCCTCACTTAGATTAACCCTCGCACTGCATTTTCGCCTAAAATGAATCTTTAAACAGGAGTGTGTGCTGAGTGGAAAATTTAAATCAACATCAAGCGAGCGGTGAACGCGTAATTTTAGTCAGTGTGGCAGTACAAATGCTTGCAGACCTTGATGCCGAAGAATTCCACTTACTTGCTCAATCTGCAGGTGCCAATATTCTGCAACATGTGCATGCTCAGCGTATTAAGCCTGATGCCAAATTATTTATCGGCTCAGGGAAAGCTGAAGAAATTGCAGAAGTAGTCGCAGAATATGAAGCCGAATTGGTCATCTTTGACCATGCTCTCACCCCTGCCCAAGCACGTAATCTTGAACGCATCATGCGATGTCGTGTGGTCGATCGCACAGAATTAATTTTAGATATTTTTGCCCAACGCGCACGTACCTATGAAGGTAAATTGCAAGTTGAATTGGCCCAATTACAACATATGGCTTCACGACTGATTCGTAGTCGTGGCGATCTCGATAGCCAAAAAGGCGGGATTGGCTTACGTGGACCGGGTGAAACGCTACTGGAAACCGACCGACGTCTACTCAAGCTCCGTATGGGGCAACTCAAAGCGAAACTGGAGAAAGTCCGCCAAACACGTATGCAAGGTCGTGTGGCACGTCAAAAAGCTGCAGTTCCTACCGTGTCATTGGTGGGTTATACCAATGCTGGTAAATCGACCTTATTTAATAATTTAGCAAAAAGTGATGTCTATGCAGCAGACCAACTTTTTGCGACACTTGACCCAACTTTACGCCGTCTACATTGGGATGGCATCGGCAACTTAGTTCTCGCAGATACTGTAGGTTTTGTGCGTAATTTATCGCACTCACTGGTCGAGTCGTTTAAAGCCACCTTAGAAGAAACGTTGGAGGCGACCTTATTGTTACATGTCATTGACTCCAGCAGTCCGGACATGATGGAACAAATCGAGGCTGTCGAAAAAGTACTGAAAGAAATTGGTGTCGATGTTCCGATTCTGCGCGTTTATAACAAAATTGATGTCAGTGGCGAAGATCCTAAAATCATCTATGGCAAGCCACATCAGCCGGAACGTGTCTATGTCTCAGCACATAGTGGTAAAGGTCTTCCCTTATTACGCCAAGCGGTTCAAGAATGCTTAATGGGACAGATTCAAAGCTTTGAAGTCCGTCTAAAACCGGCTTATGGCAAATTAAGAACACAACTGTATGCGCTCAATGTGATCCAAAATGAAAGTTATGATGAACAAGGCAACTTAATTTTGCATGTCATCATTGCCCCGCATAAGTTAGAACAACTGATTAAACAGGCGCATTTACCCATCGAAGAAATTTTGGGAACGCGTGCGCAACAATTTCAACGTCCACTTGAAGAATTTGAAATTAAAGACTAAATCGGTTAAAACTTGATTAGTATAATTTTAACGAAAGACAAAAATGGACTGGATCAAGCGCATCGACTGGAAAGCCTGGATAGGCACTATTGCATTAATTATTATTTTCCGTGAAGGCGCGGTCTGGGTCATGAAGCAATTCAATCACCCAGAATTAGGCAATCTAGTCGGTTTGATTGCCCTCTTGATCGTGCTTTCATTTTGGAGAAAATTCAACAAAATTCCAGCCAGTTTGGTCGATACCAATAATAAAATTATGAAAGAAAGTGCCTTTGCCTTCCTACCTATTAGTGCAGGCTCATTGCTAATGATGATGCATTTAGGCGATGAAATTCCGATGTTTTTGATTGTTCTCTTTGTCAGCACCCTCATACCGCTGTGGGTCTACGCAAAAATGTCTAAGAAATGGCTATAGGAGAATCAACATGCTTTCAATCATCTCTGGATTCATCATTACCCTGATCGCCTATCTTGTCGCAAAACCTATTAATAAAAAATTACCGCAAATCCCCGTGATTGTGATTGGGATGTTTTTCGTCATTGGTATGCTCTATCTTTTTGGCATTTCCTATGAAAGTTATATGGCACAGGTCAATCCACTGTTCAATAACTTACTCGGCTATGTCACAGTGGCCTTGGCCATTCCTTTAGCAGCGATGCGCTACGATGACTTGCCTTTAAAAGCCGTGGGCGGGATTTTAGTCTTTGCCAGTATCAGTGCCGTTGCCCTCCCTATGGGGCTGGCTTATTTGCTGCATTTGTCAGATCCAACCATTATGGCTTTTGCTACACGGGCAGTGACCACCCCTATTGCCATCAACATTGCCACGCTGCTGCATTCCCCGATTCCTTTGGTGATTTTGATTGTGATTTTATCAGGGGTGATTGGTGCAGCATTTTCACCCATCATACTTAAAAATATTCATGATGAACGTGCATCAGGACTCGCCTTAGGACTTGCTGCACATGCGATTGGCACAGCTCAAGCTTGGCAGCGCGGCAGCATTGCTGGGCGCTATGCGGCATTTGGCATGGCGGTAAATGCAGTCTTCACAGCAATCTGGTTGCCAACTTTCATACTCTATCTACAAAATATGTGACTGAGCAATCACTTTTAAATGATTGTTTTGTATAAAAAATAAACTTAATATAAATTCTAGGGTACACCACAACACATTGAACGATGTGCTGTGGATGTTACATTTTTGGTAAAGGCACTTTTGTGCAACATGTCAACTTTCCCGAATAAAATGTAAATATTTATGCTTAGAGTAGTTGCTCTAAGTTCAGATATTACCTAGTATGATCAATAAACCCTCACAAAGTGTATTGATAAAGGATTATTAATATGATCGAAAAAAGTTTGAAATGGGCTGCATTATTCGGTGCTGTAGTAACAAGCTCTGCACTCTATGCTCAAGATCTTACAGGGACTTGGCAACAAATTGACGATAAAACCGGTTCGCCTAAAGCACTGATCGAAATTCGAAAAGATGCCAAAGACACCTATACCGGCAAAATTGTCAAAGTGACGCCACGTCCGGGTTATACACCAAAGGAAAAATGTGTGAATTGCCCTGCACCTTATACCAACCAGCCTATTTTAGGGATGGATGTATTTAAGGGGCTGAAACTTGAAAGTGAAAATACCTACTCTCAAGGAAAAATTATTGATCCTTTAGCAGGCAAAATTTACAGCTTAAAAGGCAAAATTTCTGCCAATGGTAAGCGCTTACATTTACGTGGATATCTGGGGATTTCCGCGATTGGTCGTACACAGACATGGATTCGCGTTGAATAAATTTTAAATTTATTCAGTAAATTGATTTGATATAGGTGAACCACCTACAGGGAATATCTGATGAAAAAATTAAAAGTGAGCCTCTTATTCTTAGCTGCTGTAATGAGTGGTTCAGCTTTTGCTCAAGACCTTTCAGGGACTTGGCAACAAATTGATGATAAAACAGGTTCACAAAAAGCCATTATTGAAATCCGTAAAGAAAGTAATGGAACATTCGTGGGTAAAATCATCAAAGTGACGCCGCGTCCGGGCTATACACCGCGCGACACCTGCGTAAATTGCCCTGCACCTTATAAAAACAAACCGATTTTAGGCCTTGATGTGTTAACTGGTTTAAAACATGTTGAAGGGACCAATAACTACGACAAAGGCCGTATTATCGACCCACTTTCTGGCAAAATTTACGACACAAAAGTTCGCTTAAATGCCAGTGGCAAACGTCTCACGCTACGTGGCTATATGGGCGTATCAGCACTCGGTCGTAGCCAAACTTGGATTCGCCAAGAATAAGCTCAATGTTATAAAAACCGCCGCCATGGCGGTTTTTTTATGCCTAAGATATTCAAATTATTTTAAAAAATTAAGTTGACTATTCTCGTAAACTTTCTAACATACGTGCTCATAAATCACGCTTCTAGGGGAAAAGCGATTATGTTTAAAAAAATATTATTCAGCCTATGTACATTCGGATTGATGAATGTCGCATTTGCAAATGACATTGCTGGCACGTGGCAACAAATTGACGATAAAACAGGAGCGGCCAAAGCGATTATTTCGATTCACAAAGAATCCAATAATACCTATACCGGTAAAATTATTAAAATTACACCACGTCCTGGCTATACACCGCAAAAAAACTGTAATAAGTGCCCTGCGCCTTATACCAACCAACCGATTCTCGGCATGGAAATTGTTAAAGGTTTAAAGCAAATTAATAATACGAATAATTATGAAAAAGGTCGTATTATCGACCCTCTTTCTGGCAAAGTTTATGATGCTAAAGTGCGCTTAAACAGCACAGGAAAACGTATTTCGATCCGTGCAAGTATTGGCGTTTCAGTCTTGGGCCGTAACCAAACTTGGATTCGTTTAGACTAATCCTCACACTAATAAAAAAGCCGCATCAATGCGGCTTTTTTATTTTTAAATACTTACATTACAGGATTATCGACAGCAAACATGTGCTGATCTTCTAAACGATAGGCCATCAACTGATTGCCCCAGACACATCCGCCATCCACATTTTGGATTTTTGCTGAAATGCTTTTTCCTTGTAAAGCAGCCCAATGACCAAAAAGAATTTGATGGGTCTGCGCTGCTTGTGACTCAAACTCAAACCATGGCTTAAAACCCTTCGGCATAGGGTCATCGAGTGAATCTTTAAAACTGAACTCTAATCGACCTTCTGCATCGGTTAAGCGCATGCGGGTCAAATAGTTGGTAATACAGCGTAAGCGCGCATGACCAGACAAATCATCCGACCATAGGTTCGGCTCTTTACCGTACATCACTTGAAGAAACGCATCGACCACATCAAAGTCGTCATGACCAATCACCGCTTCCACTTCCTTTGCCAAGTCTGCGGTTTGCTGCGCAGTCCAATTCAAAGGAATACCCGCATGAGTCAAAATGGTTTGCTCATTCGGAAATAGACACAGCGGCTGCTTGCGTAACCAATCAATCAAATCATCACTTTCTAAAGCGTGAATCACATCATCGATATTGTCTTTAGGATTAATATCCTTAATACCGCGAGCGCATGCCAGCAAAGTCAGATCATGATTGCCCAGTACCGTCGCCGCAACTTCACTATCCACTAATTTTTTGATGAACCGCAAAGCGCCTACCGAGTTTTCACCCCGTGCGACGAGATCACCGGCAAACCATATAAAATCTTGGTCTGCATCAAACTTTATCTCTTTCAGTAAAGCTTTTAATGCTTCAAAACAGCCTTGAACATCACCAATGACATAGTTATAGCGAATAGAGCGAGTCATAATTATTTAAGCCACCATTTGATCTGCTAATGCGACAAATTCTGCAAGTGTTAGGGTTTCTGGACGCGCCATTGGATCAACCCCTGCATTTTCAAAACCATCTTCAACCAACATGCCTTTTAAGCTGTTACGCAAGGTCTTGCGGCGCTGAGTAAAGACATGTGAAACCAAACGCGCAAGCGCTTTTTCATCTTTCGCCACAATCGGTTTAACGGCATAAGGCTCTAAACGGAATACCGCAGAGGTGACTTTTGGCGGCGGATTAAACGAACCCGGCGGAACTTCAAATAAAAACGTCGGTTTACAGAAGTATTGGATCATCACCGATAAACGGCCGTATTCTTTAGTATTCGGTGAAGCGGTAATACGGTCCACGACTTCTTTTTGCAGCATGAAGTGCATGTCTTTGACTTTGTCGCCAAACTCCAAGAGATGAAACAGCAGCGGAGTCGAGATGTTATACGGCAAGTTGCCAACCACGCGCAGAGGACGGCCTTCGGCAAACAGCTCGGTAAAGTCATATTTCAGCGCGTCGGTTTCAACAATGGTCAAGCGCTCAGGATGCGGCACACGGCCCGGCAAACCTGCAGCTAAGTCACGGTCCAGCTCAACCACAGTTAGAGCATCACATTCACCAATTAAAGGCGATGTAAGCGCAGCAAGACCGGGACCAATTTCGACAATATTGTCACCAGTACGCGGATTTACCGAACGTACAATTTTGGCAATAACACGTTGATCATGTAAGAAATTCTGTCCAAACCGCTTACGCGTGTGATGCCCTTCATCTTTTGGGTTTAGGGCATTAATTTGATACATAAAATTCTCCGCATAGGTTGATTACAACGATTACTGACTTGATTCAAATTCACTCAAGCGAGCAAAAATTTCTTCGGACTTGGTCATATTATCCCGAGCCGCTTTAATTACACTGAGCAATGGCTCTCTTTGTTTCAACAAAGCCATTGTTTCAGATTTCATCATTTCTTCAGTTTCAGCCTGAATGGAGAGCAAACTTTCACGCATTTCAGCATTGTTTACGCGCTCTACACCGAGTTCGGGATTACCATTCAGTTGAGCCTTCAAATAAATATTGAAAGTTTCAAAATCTGCTAAAAAGTCATCTAAATCGTCTGGATGAATAGAATTCACATCAGTTAACTTCAGCAAAGAACTCAACATTCGTCCCGCAATATAGACTTGATTTTTGGCAATCATTGCTTGAATAGCTGAATTGTTTCCTCTAGCCATCATATCAGCCAGAATGTTATATTCAGCTTGAATACCTGGAATGGTTTCACTTACAAGAATTTGATATTCATATAGCGCATTCAGGCTATTTTGATGCTGTACAAGCAGATCAATATTAGCATTGATTGCCTGTCCATCTTGAAGCATTTTATCAGCACCGCCACGATTCGCATATTTTTTATGCATCGCGGTCAGCGCTTGATTAAATTTTTGCTGATTATGTTTAAAGCCATCCACGGCAGCCGGTGATGCAAAACGTATAAATCCTTCCGTCTGTTTTGGAATTTGCAGCGATAATACTTTTAATTCACAAAAATGATGATCTGTAGCGAGCGTTGAGCATGCTGACAGCATCAACGCTAACGCAATCCCAAAAAATGGGCGAATGATCGATTTCGCCCTAAGCATCTTGTTATTTTCCTGTTTTATTTTTGATAATTTTTTACTATTATTCATATAAAATTCAAACCTTTATTATTAAGTTTCGTTATTTTTCGCACGTGCTAATTCTAAAGCCAAATCAACCGCCACCTGTAAACTCGAACTTTTAGCAAGACCAGTTCCAGCCAGTGACAGTGCTGTGCCGTGATCCACTGAAGTCCGAATAAATGGTAAGCCCAAAGTGATATTGATGGCTTCGCCAAAGCCCTGCGACTTTAACACAGGTAAGCCCTGATCGTGATACATCGCCAAAACCGCATCGGCATCTTTTAAATTTTCAGGGGTAAATAAGGTATCAGCAGGTAAGCTCAGGCTCATATTCACCCCTTGAGCGCGATAACGCTCTAGCACCGGATTGATCACTTCAATCTCCTCCATGCCCAAATAGCCATCTTCACCCGCATGCGGATTTAAACCGCAGACTAAAATATGCGGATGATCTTTTTTAAATTTGGTTTTTAAATCATGAATTACAATATCAATGACTTGATGCAAACGTTCTTGAGTAATGGCATCGGCTACATCACGAAGCGGTAAATGTGTTGTTGCCAATGCGACACGGAGCGTTTTGGTCGCAAGCATCATCACGACACGGTCAACGCCTGCAAATTCTTGATAAAACTCAGTATGACCACTAAAGTGAATACCCGCTTCATTGATAATGGATTTTTGCACTGGTGCTGTCGCTACACCAACACTTTTACCAGATATCGCATAATCTGCAGATCGACGTAGCTGCTCGAGTACATAAGCCGCATTATTAACATCAAGTTGACCCGCAATAACAGGTGTAGTTACAGGTACATGTTCCACATAAAGCTGACCTAGAGCTGCCGAACCCTCCTGCCCAACATAGTCAATCAGTTCAACTTCGAGCTTTAACTGTTGAGCACGCTTGAGCAGCAAATCTTTATCAATAAGAACCACAAGTGGCCTTTCATCTATTCGATTGGCTAAGCTCAAACAAATATCAGGTCCGATACCTGCGGGTTCACCGCTCGTGATATATAAAGGCAGCATGGGTCTATCCTGTGTGTGCAATAGCATTATTATACTGTGTGATGCACATGACAGACCTAATTTTATTGATTAAAAATATCGGACTAAAACTCAAAAATAAGCGCGTTGTGCGACATTGTATGGAATGAAATCGAAAGCAAAACCTGAAATGCCAATGATCCAAATCAATGCAATAAGAATTACAATGCCGCGCTGAACGGCTGACACATGTTGCGGGTGCTTCGTTATCAGCCAAAAAGACATACCACCCAAAAGCAATAATCCAATCAACAGATAAACCAATAAATAACTAAGGAAAAATAAAGTGAGCATCATTAACAAAACGATGATCGCACCATCCGCCCCGTGCAAATACACCAAATACAAAAAAGTTGGGCTTAAAACCAAGGCGCTACATAAGCCCATTAATTGCAACCATTGCCGCCAAAATGAGGGTTCAGATGTGTTTTTTAACAGATTAGAATTCGACATGATTTACTTTCATCCGCTTTTTTTATAATTTCTGGATTATCTGCTGTTTATTGCTGAAGAAATATACTACAATACAGCGCTTGAAATTTTATATTTTCATTTGTGATTCTTCACGTATTCGTATAGAATCGCGTCTCCTTTTGTTTGGACAGTTTCCATAGTCCAAACCAACTATAATAGGTAGTGGTTTAATGAAAACTCTCAGCGCTAAGCCAGCTGAAGTTCAACACGACTGGTACGTTGTTGATGCTTCTGGCAAAACTTTAGGTCGCCTTGCGACTGAAATCGCTCGTCGTTTACGCGGTAAGCACAAAACTTCTTATACTCCTCACGTTGACACTGGTGACTACATCGTTGTTATCAATGCTGAGCAAGTTCAAGTGACTGGTAAAAAATCACTTGATAAGAAATATTATCGCCACACTGGTTTCCCTGGTGGTATTCGTGAAACTAATTTCGAAAAATTAGTTGCTCACAAACCAGAAGAAATCTTCGAACGTGCTGTAAAAGGCATGTTGCCAAAAGGTCCTCTTGGTTATGCAATGATCAAGAAAATGAAAGTGTACGCTGGTACTGAGCATCCACATACTGCTCAACAGCCACAAGTTTTGGACATCTAAGGGATACAGCACATGGCTACTAACTATGGTACAGGTCGCCGTAAGACCGCAACTGCACGTGTTTTCCTATCAGCTGGTACTGGTAAACTCGTAATCAACAACCGTTCTTTAGAACAATATTTCGGTCGTGAAACTGCTCGTATGGTTGTTAACCAACCACTTGAGCTTTTAGAAGCTACTGAGAAATATGACCTTTACATCACTGTTGCTGGTGGTGGTATCGGTGGTCAAGCAGGCGCTATCCGTCACGGTATTACTCGTGCATTGATTGCTTCTGACGAAACTCTTAAACCTGCTCTTCGTCAAGCTGGTTTCGTTACTCGTGATGCTCGTGAAGTTGAACGTAAGAAACTTGGTTTACGTAAAGCTCGTAAACGTCCTCAATTCTCTAAACGTTAATTCGTTTACCGAATCGGACAAAAAACCTTGGCTTATGCCAAGGTTTTTTTATGTCTTAATTTTTATGAAGATGATGCAAATAGAATAACGATCCGATAAACAAAAAGACTCAAACTCGCAATAAAACATATAACCGACAGTGTTAGTGTAATTGTACAGATGGTCATTTTGCTTTTTTGTTCTAGGCTATCATCCTCTGCTCCATAATCAGAGGCATAACCTCCAGCGAGTGCCGTATAAAAGCCAATGCCCATAAAAATAACAGCAGCTAAAAATAATAATTTTTGTACAAGTGCAATGGTCATCATGCGGTGACGATCAGGTAAATGAATGACATGAAAAAGCTATCAGATAAAATCAAATAAAACAAAACTGTAATTTTCACTGTAGCTGCATTGATATTGCTAAAGTCCCCGTGATTTTACTGTCTAATTTTAGTATCCTATCTTATTCATTTCTCATCGTCTCGGATTATGTCAGTCGAAAATGCACCTCTCCAAGGGATTACGCTTTACAGTCATGCGGATGACTTTCGCTCACACTGGATACGCTATGTACTTGCAGAGAAGCAAATCAAACATAATTTAATTATTGCTGATGATGAAGACGAAGATCTTGCGAGTTTAAATCCCTACAATCAACTTCCGATGATGATTGAAAATGGCCTAAAACTCTATAACAGCAGTATTATTGCCGAATATCTGGATGACCGATATCGTCAAAATAAACTGTATGCAGATGCACCCATGCCTCGTGCAGAGCAACGTCAATATGTATGGCGCTTCGAACAAGATTGGTTAAGACTTGCCGATATTATGCTTCGCCATCCCGATACCCTCAATGAAAAAGCCAAGCAAAAAGCACAAAAACAATTGCGTGATACACTCATTTCACTAACCCCCTTGTTTCAGCATTATCCTTATTTTATGTCTGAACAATTTAGCATGTTAGACTGTATGCTCGCACCTGTATTTCTGCGCCTAAAAGCCATGGGGATTGAGCTTCCCAAACAGCAATGCCGCCCTATATTTCTCTATTGCCAACGCATCTTTAGCCGTCCTGCATTTATCAAATCGATGACATTGCAGGAAAAAAATCGCTATAGCGAGCTTTTAGCAAAAAATTAATTTCCCATTAATATTCGAGTAAGCATTATGTCTGAACAAGAACTACAACTCACTCCAACGCGTCCATACTTAACACGGGCACTTTATGAATGGATTTGTGACAATCAACTTACACCGTACCTACTTGTCGATGCGACACAGAATGGTACGATGGTGCCAGTTCAATATATCCAAGATGGCCAAATTGTCCTGAATATTGCACCTCATGCAACGCATGCGCTGCATATGAGCAATGAGACGATTACTTTCTCTGCACGCTTTGGTGGCGTTTCGCAAAACCTCTATATCCCCTTTTCTGCTGTTCTAGGTATCTATGCACGTGAAAATGGTCAAGGCATGTTCTTCGATCCTCAAGAATATGAAGGTATTCAGAATGATCAAAATGCTTTAAAATCAAACGACCAAGAACAACAAGAGCAACCGAAGAAAAAACCAGGTTTAAGGTTGCTCGATTAAAGAATAAGGAAGCGAATAATGGCTTTTGATTTAGTACAATATTTTGTCGAACAAATAGAATCTCAAAAGCCTACGCTTTTAAGTCATTTAAATCTTGAAGAAAAACGTCAACATATACGTGAAATTAATGCATTAACTTTAGGTGAATTGATTCATCAGCTCCGCAATAATGCTCAAAAGATTTATCAAGAAATTAATCAGCCTGATGAACTCTATATTCAAGAGGTTTCACGCCATCTGACCACCAATCCATCGAATGCATCAATATTAGAACGCTCTGAACTTGAACACCTAACAACTGAAATTTTTCATTTACAATTAAATGAATTAAAGCAACTTCATGATACCGGCGCACACTCACCACAAAGCATTCAAGAATTACTCAACGGACAAATTGAACACCTTTCTGGTCAAGCGGATGATTGGGTTTGGTCAACAAACAACCTAACAGAGCTTCTTGGTTCTAAACCAAATCTGCAAGAAGAGATATCATTAGAAGCATCAATGAAGGAGTTCAATCAAATGGTTAATCAACAACATACTCAAGAAGATGTGACAACTGAAGTACAAGTGCCAACTTGGTCAAAAATTGTAGAGCCTATCGTTGCAGTGGTGATTTTATGGATTCTGGCATCTGCAGCTTGTAATATTTTTTCTTAAGTGGCTTCATTTGTCTAAATCAATGACCTGCTTTTTAAGCAGGTTTTTTTAAATCGAATATTCTAAATTACACGCCTTTGGATCACTTTTTGTTTTCTTTATGTAAATCGGTCAGCTTTATTCTGCAAAAATTGAGTTTTGTCACACCATTTACAAAATATTACATTTGAATTTTTGGTAAATTTTATATCAAAAATAAAGTTCTAAAATACATAAAAAATATATATAGCAAATTAAATCACATTTTTTAAATCCTAAAACTTAACGCTATATTTAGAAAATATTATCCTTTTAAAGCAAAAAATTAATTTTATTGCAAAGCCACTTACGCTTCCTATAATTAAATTATGTAGTTAAAAACGCTAGTTTAATTACCTAAATATCTACAAATAATAATCATGTATAACCTAAAAGAGGGGCATAAAAATGGCTAAAGTTTCATTAGAATCACTCACAACAATCGACGGTTTTTATGCAGCGGCACTGGTAGACGGTGAAAGTGGCCTAGCTATGGCGACACAAGGCGGTGGAGATATTGATTTAGAATTAGCAGCTGCTGGAAATACTGAAGTGGTTCGCTCCAAAAGACGTGTTGCTCAGTCACTCAATTTAGATGATCACATTGTCGATATTTTAATTACCTTAGGAAAGCAGTATCACTTGATTCGTCCACTGGAAAATAATGAATCCGTATTCTTATATTTAGTACTTGATCGTGCCAAAGCAAACCTAGCCATGGCTCGACACGAATTAAAAACCTATGAAAAAAGTTTAGATTTTGCTTAATTTCACCCAACCCTCCTATACCAATAAGAGGGTTTTTTATTCCCAAAATGTTTTACAGATTTGAATAAAATTAGTCGAGGAACACCATGAATAAGCAATATATCAATATCGGCATTGCAGGATTAAGTATTCATGATTCAGATCAACTCAAACATCAGCTTTACGCAATTTTTCCACAGCACTTTAATATCCAATGGAAAAGTGCATCTGATGTGAATCTCGATTGCTTATTTATTCATGAGCGTTTTTTTGATACCGAGGGAATTCAAAAAATATTAACGCGCCGTGCTTTACCTTGGCTCAAGATCTCGAAAGACAACCAACAATCAGGGCGTGTCAGAAACAATACGCTGTTCCTTCCCGTGGACGACAATCAAGAGCTCAATCAATGGATTGATAAACATCTCGTCAGCCATAATGACCTTAACGAATCCATTGAGCATGCTCAACATGATCAAATCCAGAGCTTTAGCGATTTTAATTTGGAGGATGATTACTTCAAAAAAATGTATGCAGAAGATAATCATGAAAAATTACACCTATATGATGATCTAGGCACAATAGCGGTAATCGATACCGCGCAAAATATAGCTTGGCTCAACCTCGAGCGTCAACTTCAACACACAGATGCTAGTTTTAAATATGATTTCGCATCAATTGAAGATATGACCCATGTAAGTCGAAAGCATCCCGTCATCCTTCAAGACTGGATATGGAATCTATTTTGGCAAACTCCGAATTTTTACCAAACAGTTCCTGAAGATGGTCATTTTCGAATTTTAAGCTGGCCAAAACCTACTGAACATTTATCTCATAAACAAATTTTTCAACTTTCTGCATGTTTTATCCAGGGTGCAAAGATATCAACGATCGCAGAACAATATGATATACCCCTCAGCACCGTTCGGCAGTTCATTGCTGCGAATATGGCATCACTGAATATTAAAAAAATAAATCTTTGGGATAAACATTACACGCCACCTGAAACGCATGAACCAACAGAAGAAAAGAACTTTGTACAAAGCTTCTTTCGTAAATTACGCCGTAAATTTGGATTTTAGAACAGGACATCAAACATGATTCTTCAGCAATATAAAATTGTCTTTGCTGGTTCTATGGGTGCTGGAAAAACTGAAGCGATCCGTTCACTTTCTGATATCCCAGTTCTACTGACCGAGGCGTTTAATACAGATCAAACCAGCCATCAAAAACTTGAAACCACAGTAGGTATCGACTACGGAGAAGTGACCTTAGAAGATGGTTTAAAAATAGGTTTATATGGTACCCCTGGACAAAGTCGTTTTGATTTTATTTGGCCTGTGATTTGTCAAGGCGCAATCGGTGCAATTATTTTGATTGATCATAATGTTAATGACCCTTTAAGTGAACTCGAAAGCTACTTAGAAACCTTCCAAAACTATACAGATAACATAGCCATTGGAATTACCCATACAGACGAAATCACAAGTTCAACGAATACTGCTATCTACAAAGATTGGCTGATTAGTCAGGACTTATATTCGCCCCTATTCTTTATTGACTGTCGCAAAAAATCTGACGTTTTACTGCTACTTGAAGCTTTAATTACCTCAATCGAAGTAAATCACTACATTACCGCATAAGGAGCTATTAATGTTTAATGTCACAAAACGCACCGCTTCGAATGAGTTAATACAACATGCCCGTGAACAAATAAATAATATTATTAACAATGCACGAGGCGTTCATTTCATCATGGTGTGTTCAACAGATGGATTTGAGCTAACAAGTGTTTACAAACGTGGGCAATATAACAATAGCAAGTTAGCTGCGGTTAGCAGCTCTATCCTTGCAATGGTGTCAGCATTTATTAAAGAAATTCATTTAGTTGGTTGTCAGAATATAACCTTAGATGCAGAAAATGGAAAAGCGATACTTGCATCTGTTGCTGCACAAAATCATCCCATGATTATTGTGGCATTGACAGATAAGGACATTTTATTAGGCCAAGTCTTATATATGCTTAAAGCTGCAACGCAATCAATTATTTCAGCGGATCAATAAACTTTATAGAAATATTGAAGACTATTAACTTTATATTTGATTCAGAAATATTCATTTATTCGTCACTTTAACTTATTCATTTTCCTATTCTATTCTTCTGCTTTTCTTCTTCCCTCTTTTCCTTCCCGGCATAAAAAAACACCCCCTGCACTAGTCAGGGGGTGTTTAGAATAATGAGCTGGCGATGACTTACTCTCACATGGGTAACCCCACACTACCATCAGCGCTAAGAGGTTTCACTTCTGAGTTCGGGAAGGGATCAGGTGGTTCACTCTTGCTATTGTCGCCAGCACAA